>JASHSZ010000462.1 GCA_030040815.1 Streptosporangiaceae bacterium | reverse complement strand
ACGACGCGGGCATTCGCACCTGGGTGACCGGCCCGCTGTTCCAACTCACCAAGGCCGCCCGGTCGGCAATATATGGCCGACTGCCCTGGATGCAGCTCAGCTACGACTCCGGCTTGACTGCCGATTCGCGGCTGCTGTCAGGACACTGGCCTGGCCGTCTGTCCCGAGGCCTGCCGGGCCCGTCGGCGGCCGACCGGAACGCGCTGGTCATCCAGGTGGTCGTCACGCCTGCGGTCGCGTCCCGATTCGGCCTCCATACCGGATCGGTCATGCAACTCGGGACGCAGGGCGGCTCTCGGCTCGTCGGGCTGCTCGTGACCGGCATCGTGAATCCCGGGCCCGGATATTTCTGGGCCAGCACCCAGGTGCTCGCTACGCCCTCGATACTCAACCCGAACTCCCCCTTCGCTTCCTGGCAGGGCGGTGCCGTTATTAGTCAGGCCGAACTGACTGGCCTGCAGCAGACGCTCTGGTCGGCGAAGAGCGTCCAGGGCGTCTGGTATGTCCCACTCAGGCTTGGCCCGCTGACCACCCAGCGTCTGCCTCCGCTCGGCGAGGCGGTCACGGCCGTCACCATCGGTCCGAACGCGAACGACGCGCGGCTGGCCTCTGGCCTGCCGTTCACGCTGGCACCGCAGATCACGTCCCAGCTGCCGACCGCCCTGGGCGAGCTGGAAAGTCAGCTCGCGGCCGGGAACAGCCTGGACGAGTTCGTCATCTTTGGCATATTCGCGGCCGCGCTGCTGCTGATCCTCATGTGCGCGGGCCTGGCCGCACAGCGGTACGAAGCCGAGTTCTCCCTGCTCCGAGCCAGGGGCGGCAGCGTGGGCCAGGTCGCCCGCCGCGGGTTCTACCGGGCTCTGGGAGCGGCCGGCCCTGGCGTGGCTATCGGGCTGGCCGTGGCCATCGTGGTGAGCGGCACCGGCAGCTTCATCGCGATCGCCTGGGTGCTGCCCGCAATCACCGGCGTCCTGGCGCTGGCCAGCGTGCCGGTCAGGAGCGCCTGGCGGGCTCGCCGCCGGACCACGCCCCAGGAGGTCCGGCAGGCCGAGATGGCGCGGCCACGGCGCTCGGGCCGGCGCCTCGTCGCCGAGCTGACCATCGTGCTGGCCGGCCTCGGCGCAGTTGTCGCGCTCGAGGTTCGCGGACTAGCTAACGGGACCGATGCCCTGGCCCTGGCCAGTCCGCTGCTGGTCGCGGCCGCGGCCAGCATCGCCATAGCCCGCCTGTACCCGCTGCCGGTCCGTGCTCTGCTTCCGCTGGCGACCCATCGTCGGGGGCCGGTCGGGTTCTTCGGCCTGGCTAGAGCCGGCCGGGCGGCGCCCAGCGCCATCCTGCCCGCGCTCGCGCTCGTGCTCACGATGACGATGACGGCATTCGGCTGGATGATGGACCGCTCCGCGACGGCCGGTCAGGTCACAACCTCGTGGCAGCAATCCGGCGCGGACGCCACGGTCACCACGATCCGCAACAACGTGATCAGCACCGGCGACCAGGCCGCCTTCGCCAAGGTCCCTGGCGTCCGGCACACCGCGCTCGTCTACACGACCGCCGCCACGACCGAGTTCGCCCCGACCCTGTTCCCTACCTCGGACCAGGGCCCCGGGGCCGGACAGGGTTTCAACACCGGCCTGCTGGTGGTCAACCCTGGCCAGTACGCCGCGGTCGCCGCGGGCACGCCGTGGCCTCAGTTCCCGGCATCGGCGCTGTCCCGTCGGTCCGGCCGGGTACCGATCCTGATCTCGACTGCCGCGGCCCCGCAGGACCGCGGCCGCGCATTCACCGGCGCGGATCAGGTCCTGCAACTGGACGGCATCGACATGCCGGTCGTGATCGCCGGTACGATCTCGGCCACGCCGGCCTTCCCGGTCGGCGGCAGCTACGTGGTAATGCCACAGTGGGCAGTCGGCCAGTTCCCCTCCATCAGCGGCATGGCGACACTGCTGGCGATTGGACCATCCCTGTCCGCCGCCCGGCTGACCGCAGTCGCCAGGAGGCATGTGCCCGGCGGCCTCGTGGTCATCAGATCGCAGGTCCTGCACGCGCTGCGAACCTCGGTGATCGAGTACGCGATCCGGCTGTTCACCATCAGCATCTGGGCCTCGGCCGGCCTGAGCGTCGTGGCGCTCATGTTCGGCCTAGCCGCAACGGCCAGCAGCCGGAAGCGGTTGCGCAGCCGGATGACCGCGATGGGTATGTCCAGCAGGCAAGCCGGCGCGCTCGCGCTGACCGACACGATCCCGCTGCTTGTCGTCGCCATTCTCGGGATGGCTGCGTCCGGGGCAGCCCTCGTCCTGATCTCCAGGAACGTCGTCAACCTGGCCCCGCTGACCGGCTCTGGCGGCGTAGTCGGGGTCACGCTCACACTGCCCGCGCTTCTCGTTCCTGCCGCTGCGGTCATCGTCCTCGCCCTTGGCGCGGTGGCGTTCGAGCACTGGCGGGCGGCCCGCGCCGAGTCCGCAACCGCGCTACGGACCGAGGAGGCCTGGTAGCACATGTCCGCCATGGATGAGGTCATCGCCAGCGGCCTGAGCCGGTCGAACACACAAAGCCCAGATGGGCACCATCAGCCGAAGTAACACAAACACACGGTGCGCCGCCAGGGACTTGAACCCCGAACCCGCGGATTAAGCGAGTACCGGCGGGCCGCCCTGAGCCGCCTACCTGCCCAGATAGCTCAGCTGAACGCCCGGAGCGCACAGAATGCACAAGGCTTTGGGAAGCCTTCGTTCCACGAGCCGTTCCACGGCCGTAGGGAAAGATGGCCTGCGACCCGACGGCGAAGCGAGGTCAAGGTGGCGGGCAGGGACGTGGCGCGCAGCGCGGACCGCGGGAAGACCATCCCGTTCCAGACCCACTGCGCCCGCCATGTCGGCGCCGTGGGCACCATGCACGAGGCCACCAGCCACGGCGCGTGCCGCGACCGCTACTGCAGCCTGCCAAGACCCGCCTCGACCACGTGCACGCGGCCTGCGCGCTCGACCTGCTCCGGCTTAAGGCCTGCTGGACGGGCGCTGGTGTGAGAAAGCGTCACGCTTTGCCGGTTCCACTGATCTTGGTGTTTCGAGTTCCATGCGGCGAGACTAGCCGCGCACGGGTCTGGCGCCTGCGGCCCGGACACTGCGGCAGCGGATCCGGGAGGCCGTCGTTCGTGTCCGCGTGAGCGCAACCGATGCGGCCGGGGCGCTGGCTCCGTCATAATCGCGGTCCGCAGGGTCGGCCGCGAATGTGTGCCCCGCCCTGCCGCTGGCGGATGTTGTCGTCTGAGCAATAGCCGCTGCCATCCTTCTTCAGGCACAGCAGGCCGAGCAG
>JASHSZ010000461.1 GCA_030040815.1 Streptosporangiaceae bacterium | reverse complement strand
GGTGATGCCCCAGCGAACCCGGACGGCCAGGCCCGGATCGCCGAGCGATGGCACCGTCGTGACGGTCGCGGCGGTCATGACGCTGCCCTCGTGGACATCGCGTCGGCGCGGCCTCGCCCGTCAGGTCCGCTCGGCCCGGTGCGTCCGCTCGGCCCCCGCCGTCGCGTTCGAGCGCCCCGGCGCTGTCCGTCGAGCTGCCCGTCTTCCTCGGCAGCGTGCCCCGTCAGCGCCAGGAACACGTCGTCCAGCGACGGCCGCCGCAGCGCCAGTCCGTGTGTCCGTACCCCGGCCGTGTCCAGCCCGCGGACCGCGTCGACGAGCGCGTCCGACCCGCGGCCCCCGACTCCCACGTTGACCACACCGGTCTCCTTGTCTGCGTGCGGCTCGCCCTCACCGATCGCCGCGACGGCCGCGACCGCCTCGCTGATCTGCGCCCGGTCCGGCACCGTGAACTCGAGCACGTCCCCGCCCACCTGGGTCTTCAGCTCCTCGGCGGTGCCGGCTGCGATGACCAGCCCGTGGTCGATGACGACGATCTGGTCGGCCAGTTCGTCGGCCTCGTCCAGATACTGCGTCGTGAGCAGCAGCGTCGTCCCGACCTCGACCAGCGACCGGATGATGTCCCACATGCCGAGTCGCGACCGCGGGTCAAGCCCGGTCGTCGGCTCGTCGAGGAACAGCACCTTGGGGTTGCCGACCAGGCTCGCCGCGAGGTCGAGGCGGCGCTGCATGCCGCCGGAATAGGTCTTCGCGGTGCGGTTGGCGGCGTCACTGAGGTCGAACTGATCCAGCAGCTCCACCGCGCGGCTGCGCGATCGCGCCCGGCTCAGGTGATACAGCCGCCCGATTATCTCTAGGTTCTCCTTGCCGGTGAGCTCCTCCTGGATCGCCGCCGACTGACCGGAGAGCCCGATCAGCCGGCGCACCGCCGCGGCTTGCCTGACCACGTCGCGGCCCTCGACGAACGCCCGCCCGCGGTCAGGCTGGAGCAGCGTCGTGAGGATGCGCACGGCCGTGGTCTTCCCGGCCCCGTTCGGCCCGAGGACGCCAAGCACGGTCCCGCGGGGCACAGCCAGATCGATGCCTCGCAGCGCGTGCACCGACCCGAACGACTTGGTCAGTCCCTCGACATAGATGCCCAGCTCCGAGCTGCTCTGCATCGCCCCGTACCCTCCCGAACAGTCCGCTCATGAACTTACCGGTTGCGCCTCGGCCGGGGTCAAACCAGTTACCCGGATGTCAGCGCGGGCTGGCCTCTGCCCAAACAATAAGTAGTATCGCGATTTGCAGTCAAGCTATATCGCGTTTCATACCGGAACAGGCTCGGCCTCGGCCGGCGTGTCTCGTCGGGCCGCGGCCTCGGCGGCTGCGAACCGCGCTCGCAGGCCCCGCCCCAGGAATCCATCCCCGCTGATCCAGCGCGACCGCGAAGCTGGGGCCGACCACGACCGAGTCGCTCGGCCCGGTGTGCGCGAGGCATGACTCGGCAGCGGCCCGCAGCGCTCGACCACGCGGAACGTAGCAGTGCCGACCTCTGAGACGCGAGGGACTCTAGCGATGGAGATTGCGTTGGCACCCGTCTCGTTCCCGCCGTGCACCCCACGTCAGGCCCGTAGGCTGGGCCGCGATGGCGGATCATGATGACCCCGAGATCTCGGCAGCGCTGAAGAAGCTGGCTGAGCTGGATGCTTCGTCCGCCGAGGACGCCGAAGCGGCCCTGCGGTGGATAGCCGGCGAAGAGGGCCTGGCGGCGATCACCCAGGAGGGCGTGCAGACCTTCTGCTGGTACCAGCTTCCGATGAAGTGGCTTGACAGCGAAGACGAGAAACTGCGGGTGGTCGGCGCGCTCGCGGAGGCGTTCGACCTGCTGCAACTGCCGCGGTACGCCGCGATCTGCCGGTCACCGACGACACACGATGTCCTCCGCGCGTACGAGCAGCGCCCAGGGCTCGGCAAGGCGGCGTTCCGGCGGGCAGCCACCGCCTCCGGCATCATTCCGCCGGATCTTCCGGAGTTCCAGTGGGGTGCGGTGATGGGCGTGCAGGAAGCCGCCGCGTGGTCGTCGACCGCGGACTTCCTCGAAGTCGCGGTGGCCAGCGGTGCCCTCGGTCCTGGCACGCGAGGCTGGAAGCCCCGCCAGCAGGAACTCGCGCGAGCCCATCTCAACACGGCGCGGCTCGACCTGCTCGGCCAGACCTACGCCCAGGCGATCCTCACCGAGCGCGCCGAAACGTGGGTCAGCCTCCGACGCAGCGAGACCCGGCGTCGGATTGTGGCCGGTGTCGCCAACCGGCTACTGCACCCAGCGCAGCTACCCGCGGGCACGGCGGAGCCGCTGCCGCGGCTGCAGTGGCTGCTGGACCAGCTATCCGACGGCATCGGGCTCACCGTGCGAGGCAACCTGAACCGGAACTTCGTCCAGCAAAGCGCGGGCCGGTTCGGGTGGGAGCTCAGCCGGCCGCCGCGGACCGAAGACGACCTGTACGACCTGTCTCAGCTGCGGGAGCTGGCCCAGGAGCTCGGCCTCGCACGCCAGGCCCACCGGCTGCTGACCCTCACCGCCAAGGGACGGCGCCTGGCCGCAGACGCCGACCAGCTGTGGCGAGCCGTTGCCGCCGGGCTGCTGGAGAGCGGGGACAGCTTCAGCGTGTTCGCAGGTGAGCTGTTCTTCGCCCTGCTGCTCGACGTCGATTCGCTGCCGCTGGACAAGATCGCGACCAGGGTGCGGCGAGCGGCGAACGAGGCCGGGTTCCGCGATTACAGCACAAACAAAGCGCCGAGCGAGGACGACGTGCGCTTGGCTCTCTACGACACCGTCAACCCGTGCCGGGCGCTTGGCCTGCTGGCCGTGGGCGCTCCCTGGCACGAGGATAGTTATGGTCTCACCGCGATCGGCAAGGCGACGGCGCTCGAAGCGCTCCGAGCGCGCGCCATCGGCCCGCGCGCGACTCCGGTGTCCTGACCTGACCGCGCTGGCCCAAGGTGGCGGCCTTCCCAGGCGCCGACCTGCGGAGATGCCGGGTCGGCTGCAGCGCGGCCGGAGGGCGGTCAGCGACCGGCGTCCCTCTCGTAGCGCCGCCCAGGCGATGCGGGCGGCGCCTCGTCTCTCCGGATTCGGCTCGCGAAACGACGGGCGTCCAGCAGCCTCAGTATCGGGATGTAGCGTCCCTCGAGGACCAGCAGCGTGACAGCGGTGCCGACAACGGCGAGCAGCAGCTGGCCCTCGCCCGCCGCGGCTCCGATCGCGACGGAAGCCAGGATGGCCGCGGCCGTTGTCAGCCCGCGGACGAACTCCGCGTGCTCTTGCCGGAACAGCAGGCCGGCGCCGATGAAGCCAACTCCGGTCAGCGCGCCTGTCAGCGCCGCGGGAGCGCCGTGCGTGGCGAGCACGCCGACGATGCCCGCGCCGATGCCGATGAGTGCGAACACGCGCTCGCCCGCGCCCGCGCGGCGCAGGTCCCGCTCGAACCCGACGATATACGTGAGCCCGGCCGCGACGAGCACGTGCAGCATGTCGGCGGCGTCAGTCGTCACTGCTCCCCCCGCGATGCTGAGCGGCAAACCCCCTAGGGCAGGGTAGCCGCCCGCGGGTCACTGCCCGGAGCCCGGCCCGGCCCCGAGCCCGGCAGCGGACCAAGCCGCCGCCGTTCCCTGCCAGGAAGCCTGGCGCGGCTCTGGGGAGCGGCGTGGCGCAAGCGTTGCTGGGCTAGTAGCGCTCGACCAGCTGCGCGCGGCTGGCTGGAAGCTCATAGGGGTCTGGCCAGAAGTCGGTGAGCTGGGCGATCAGCCCGTCGTCGCCGAGCTCAAAGAAGCACAGGCCGGGCTGCGAACCCTCGGGTCCGGTGAACTCAATCCAGCTGGCGGCGTGCGCACCCTCGCCGACGATGAGCTGCACCGTGGCGTGCCAGTCGTACGGGAAGCCCTCGACATTGAACCGAATGTAGGCGTCGCGGCCGCGGACCTGTTCCCTGGTCTGCGGTCCGCGGTACAGGACGTCGTCGGCCAGCAGCGCGCCGAACGCGTCCCAGTCGCGTGCCTCCGCCGCGGCCCAGTACGCCGCGACCACCTCGTGTGCGCTAGTCATGCTGCGAACACCGTCCTTCGATCCGCCTGGTCATCTGGACCATAGCCGTCAGACATCCGCGTAGCCAGGCTGTCCGCGGCTAGGCTCCCAGGGGATCGGCGGGTGCACGACGACCGAGTGAGGTGGGCCAGGTAACCAGAGAGCTGAGCGTCGTCGTCTGCGGAGCGCCGCCCACGTCTGACGTACGGTCGCTCGTCCGGCTGGCGCAGCAGCGGCTGTGGACGGTACGAGTGATCCCGACGCCTGATGCGCTCTCGTTCGTGGACGCTGCGGTGTTAGAGGCGATGACCGGGAACAAGGTCGAGGTCGGGTACCGCTCGCCGACCGATGCGCGGCCGCCGCGGCCCGACGCGCTGATCGTCGCCCCGGCCACCTTCAACACCATCAACAAGGGCGCGTTGGGCATCACCGACGTGCACGCACTCGGCGTCATCGCCGAGGCGATTGGCCGGCGGATTCCCATCGTCATGGTGCCGTGGGTCAACGCGCCGCTCGCCGCTCGGGAGCCGTTCCGGCGCTCGGTAGCACAGCTTCGTGACGAAGGGGTTTACCTCCTGCTCAAGGGAGAGCACCCGGCGGAGCCGTTCGGCGTGGAGAACACCGAGGTCGCCGACTTCCCCTGGGAGCGCGCGCTCGACATCGCCGAGCGCTCTGCCGACTAGGCGCGGCCGGTCGAGTGCGTCGACTGGTGGCGCCGTGCGTGCGCGAACCACTCCCCGCCGCGGCGCAACACATCGCGATCAATTCCGCTGGGCGGATCAGCCGTTGTCACGCCCATCAGGCGACCGCAGGCTAAGCCCATGGACAAGCTCATGCCCTCGCCTGCAGACGCGATCAGCGACCTTCCCGATGGGGCAACTGTTGCCGTCTCCTGCTTCGGCCCGAGCGCCGGCGCACCCGTCAGCCTGCTCGCCGCTCTGAACGAACGCGGCACGACTGACCTCTGCCTGGTGGGAAACTCCATCCCGCCGGCCGGCCAGGCGCTGATCGAAGCCGGACGGGTCCGGCGCATGGTCGTGTCATTCACCGCCCGACCAGGCGGGTCGTCTCCGGCGGAGCAGCGCATTCGGGCAGGCGAGATGACGTTCGAGCTGGTCCCGCAGGGCACGCTGGTGGAACGGCTTCGCGCGGCGGGCGCCGGGCTCGCGGCCATCTATACGCCCACGGGTTTGGACACGCCCATCGCCGAGGGCAAGGAGCTGCGGTACTTCGACGGGAAGCCCTACCTGCTGGAAACGGCGATCGGCGTGGACTACGCCTTCATCGCCGCGCACCGGGCCGACCGGCTAGGGAATGTCGAGTTCCGCGGCGCCAACCAGCACTTCGGACCGAGCTTCGCCAAGGCGGCACGGGTCGCCATCGTGGAGGTCGACGACGTCGTCGACGTCGGTGAGATCCCGCCGGAAAGAATC
>JASHSZ010000460.1 GCA_030040815.1 Streptosporangiaceae bacterium | reverse complement strand
GCGGGCGTGCACGTGCTCGCGGTGGCCGGCCGCCAGCAAGCGCTGGAGACGCAATATCGTGCCCTCGCACGCGGCGCGCATCGGGTGCACCCTTTCGGATTCAGCGACCGGGTGCCCGAGCTCATGGCGGCATCCGACGTCGTGATCGCGTTGCCCGGAGCCAGCACCTGCGCCGAGGCGCGCGTCGTGGGGAGGCCCCTGCTGCTGCTCGACGTTATGCCCGGACACGGGCGGGATAACCTGCTGCATGAGCTGGAGCTCGGCGGGGCAGGAGTGTGCGGGGCGACGCCCGCAGCTGTCACGGCGGCCACCTTGGCGCTGCTGGACGACGCGCCACCCTCGGCATCACCGGGACGCTCGGCTGCCCGGTGGGAACCGGCGTTCGAGGCCGCGTGCCGACAGATCGGCGTCGACCTGGACAGTCACGAGCTAGCGGAGGCGACATCGCCATGATGCGGAGCCTGTTCCTGCAGCCGCCCTCTTTCGAGGGCTTCGACGGTGGTGCCGGTGCCCGGTACCAAGCGAAGCGGGAGATCCGCTCGTACTGGTATCCGACCTGGCTGGCGCAGCCGGCCGCACTCGTGCCCGACAGCAAGCTCGTGGACGCTCCGCCGGATGGCCTGACGCTGACCGACGTCACCCCCCTGGCTCGTGAGTACGAGCTGGCCGTGCTGCACACCAGCTCACCGACCTTCGCCGGTGATGTCCGGGCAGCCGCCGCCCTGAAGGCGGAGAACCCCGCGCTGCTCCTCGGCATGGTCGGGGCAAGGGTGGCTGTCGAGCCCGAGCGCTCGCTGCAGGCCTGCGACGCCATCGACTTCGTGGGCAGGGAAGAGTTCGACTTCACGATCGCCGAGGTCGCGGCCGGCCGGCCGCTGGCCGACGTCGACGGCCTCAGCTACCGCAACGCGGCCGGCCAGATCGTGCACAACCCGGACCGCGAGATCCTCACCGACATGGACCGGCTGCCGTCGGTCGTCCCGGTGTATAAGCGCGACCTGCGACCGGAGAACTACTACATCGGGTACCTCAAGCACCCGTACCTGTCGCTGTACACCGGCCGCGGCTGCCGGTCCCGGTGCACCTTCTGCCTCTGGCCGCAGACCGTCGGGGGTCATCTGTACCGGACCCGCAGTGTGGCCAGCGTGCTGGCCGAGGCCACGCTGGCGCGTGACCTGTTCCCGCAGGTCAAGGAGCTTTTCTTTGACGACGACACATTCACCGACGACCGCGGGCGGGCCGAGGAGATCGCCCGCGGACTGAGCCGAATCGGCTGGACCTGGTCATGCAACGCCAAGGCCAACGTGCCCAGGGAGACGCTCCAGGTGCTGCGCGAGAACGGACTGCGGCTGCTGCTGGTCGGCTACGAGACGGGCAACCAGCAGATCCTCATCAATATCAAGAAGGGCCTGCGTGTCGAGCGGGCTAAGCGGTTCGCGGCCGACTGCCACGACCTTGGCATCACCGTGCACGGCACCTTCATCCTCGGCCTGCCCGGCGAGACAAAGGAGACGATCCGGGAGACGATCAAGTTCGCCCAGGAGGTGAACCCGCACACCATCCAGGTCTCGGTAGCAGCGCCCTATCCGGGAACCGAGCTGTACCGGCAGGCGCAGGAGAACGGCTGGCTGCCCGCCGACGACAACGGCACCTCGCTCGTGAGCGAGGACGGCACTCAGCTCGCGGCGCTGTCCTACCCCGGCCTTGGCCACACCGAGATCCTCGACTCGGTGGACGCGTTCTACCGCCGGTATTACTTCCGGGCGGGAAAGCTGGCCGAGATGTCGGCCGAGATGTTCCGGCACCCGGATACGGCCGGCCGGCGAATGCGGGAGGGCGTGGAGTTCGCCCGCTTCCTGGGCAGGCGCAGCCACGCCCCCACCCCAGGCTGACCTGCGAGCTTTGCTGCCCTAAAGCAGGACGAGGTGCCATACTGGCGCGGTGCCACCAGGGCAGCGCCAGTCGCCGTTCCGGACCCGGCCACGAGCCATATCCGAGGAGTACCCGGACGGTTCGAGCCGGGTCCGCCTCAGTGCAGCCGACCTGGACATGGTCATGGATCCGGGCGGCGGCAACATTTATGTGACCGGCACTAGCGAGGATGGCTCCCGAGTCATCTTCGCCTGGCGGCAGGACCTGATGCCGGATCTGCGGATCTTGGTGCACAGGTCAGCCGAGCCCATCCCGATGGATAACTCGCAGATCCGCGTCCGGATGCCGATCGTCCCTGCGCCCGGCGGCGGGCAGCCGGGCCGATCGCAGCGGGCTCGAAGCCCCCGGTCCCGACGAGCGGCTACCAGCACGCCGCGGCGGAGCACTGAGCGGGGGGGCTGGGACTGACTGGCGAGACGGCGGTCGGCCGCACCGACGGCGCCGGCGGGTCAGCGGAATGCGAGCGGCTGCTGGCGACCGACGCGGCCAGCAAGGGAGCGCTGCTGCCAGATTCGGCCGTGACGCTGAAGGACGTCGCGCGCCGAGCTGGCGTCCACCCGGCCACAGCCTCCAGGGCCCTGAACCCGGAGACGCGGCTGCTCGTCAGCGAGGAAACAACGAATCGGGTACTGGAGTCGGCCGCCGAGCTCGGCTACCGGCCGAACGCGGTCGCGCGCAGCCTCCGCACCCGGCGGTCACACACCGTTGGCGTGCTGATCCCGGACCTGAACAACCCGCTTTTCCCGCCCATGGTGCGAGGCCTCGCCGACCGGCTCGAGCTGCACGGCTACGTGGCCCTGATCGGCAACACCGACGGCGACGGGGCGCGGGAGCGCCGAGTCTACGAGCAGCTGCGAGCCCGGCATGTGGACGGGTACGTGCTCGCCACGGCCCGCCTGCATGATCCGCTGCTGGATGACGCCGCACGGTCCGGCGCGCCGGTCGTGCTGATGAACCGCATTGCCGCGGACCACAGCTTCCCGTCGGTCACGGTGGACAACGAGGCGGGGATGCGGCTCGTTGTCGATCACCTGGTCGGGCTCGGGCATCGGGACATCGCCTGCATCGCCGGGCCCCAGGACGTGTCCACCGGCCTCGTCCGCTACCGCGCTTTCCGGTCTGCCATGGCCGACGCCGGGCTGCCCCTGCCGGATAGCCGCGTGAGGCTCGCCCGTGCGTTCTCCATCGAGGAGGGGTTCCGATGCGCCCGCGACATCCTGGCGGCGGACGACGGGTGCACCGCGGTGGCTGCAAGCAACGACATGCTTGCCGTCGGCTGCTACCTCGCGCTTGACGACGCCGGGCTGACCTGCCCGGCTGATATCTCGGTGATCGGGTTCAACGACATGCCGTTCATGGACATGCTCCGGCCGCCGCTCACTACCGTCGCGTTCTCCCACGACCAGGTCGGCGCCCACGCGGCCGACCTGCTGATCGAGCGCCTGAATGGCGGCAGCGGCCCGTCCAAGGTCATTCATGTCGTCCCCAGGCTGGTCGTTCGTGGCTCGACCGGAGGTCGTCTGTGAGCTATTTGTGCGGTTTTTGACCGGAACATCGGGCACCACGACCCGCTCCGGCTGGTGCTCATTTCGGCCATTGACAACCGTATGGCGCATGCGTCACTCTCGGTGCGAGTCTGAGGTGCAAACGATTGTCGATACCCCGCAGCAGGCAGCGAGACCCGATGAGCGATCTTCCCCACGGTCATGTTGGCTGGCTCGGGACGGGCCGCATGGGCTCAATGCTCGTTCGCCGGCTGCTCGCGGCGGGTATCGACGTGTCGGTCTCCAACCGGACAAAGTCGCGCGCGGAACTGCTGGCCGTCGACGGCGCGAAAGTAGTCGACACAGCGGCTGACCTGGCGGCGGCGCCGGTCGTGTTCGTGATGGTGGGCACGTCGCAGGACCTGCTGGACGCTGTGCTCGGGCCGGTCGGCCTGCTGGCCGGCGAGCGGACGCCGGGCATCGTGATTGACCTGTCCACGGTGTCGGTCGAGGCCTCCACGGAGGTCCGTGCCGGGCTAGCCGACCACGGCGCCCGGTTCCTCGCGGCGCCGGTGATGGGCAACCCGCGGGTGGCCGCGGCCGGCAAGCTGACCTTCGCGGTGTCCGGACCGCCAGACGCCGCTGCCGAGATGCGGCCGTATCTCGACGTGCTCGGCGCAGGCGCCAGCTACGTCGGGCCGGGCGAGGTCGCCAGGACCGTCAAGCTGTGCCACAACCTGCTGCTCGGCTCGGTAATGCAGTCACTGACCGAGGTGACGGTGCTCGCGGAGAAATCTGGCGTGACGCGGCAGGCCTTCCTCGCCTGCATCAATTCCAGCGTCATGGGCTCGATGTTCACTAGGTACAAGTCACCGGCGCTAGTCAACCTGGACTACCAGGCCTCGTTCACCTCCGAGTTGCTGCGCAAGGACTTCGACCTTGGGCTCGCCGCGGCGCGCGAGCACGAGGTGCCGATGCCCGTGGCGTCGCTGGTGCACCAGCTCATCCAGAGCCTGGTCGGCAACGGGTTCGGCCAGCAGGACTTCATCACGCTGATCGAGCTGCAAGCGCGGGCGTCCGGCCTGGAGCTCGCCAGCGAGAACGCGGACGTGCCTGACGGGCTGGACCCGCCTCCGGAGGACTGCACGCCATCGGCGGGCGCCGTGACGTCGCGGCCATACTCGAGCGGCCCGCCGCAGCCGGAGTAACCCCCTGATCCCCTCGCCGCGAATCGCGGTGCTCGCACGGCGGCCGAGCGGGCGGCAGCGCCGCCCGGCTGCTGCAGATCACGACCCAGGAGTGAGGTGAGCAGGCGATGGCGATTCACACCTACGGCGCCAACGCGGTGGACTGGGAGCAGCGCGTCGACCTGGCCAGGTTGCGAGCAGAGCGGCTGGCCAGGCTCAAGGCCAAGCTCGACGAGTCCTCCCTCGGCGCGCTGCTGACGTTCGACTTCGCCAACATCCGGTACATGACCGCCACGCACATCGGCACCTGGGCGATGGGCAAGCTAGTGCGGTTCGCGCTGCTGCCGAACGGCGGCGAGCCGGTGGTGTGGGACTTCGGGTCGGCCGCGCGGCGTCACCAGATCTACGACCCGTGGCTCGACTACACCGACGGCCCGCCCACTCCGGCGGGCGCCAGGGCTACCGGCGCCCGAGCCGGGATCTCGACGCTGCGCGGTGCGCTGCACCCGGACGCCGGCGTCGCGCAAGAGGTCGCCGCTCAGGTGGCCGGCGTGCTGCACGAGCACGGCCTGGTCAGGGCGCCGGTCGGCGTCCAAGAGGTCGTTGTCACGGCCAGCGGCTGCGAGGTCATCACCAAGTCCCCGGCCGAGGAACTGCTCGTCGCTGGGCGCAAGTACTGGACCGCGGGCGGCGCGCTGAACACGCTGCGCGAGAGCCAGTCAAGCCTCAATACTGCTGCTAGTCGGGGCGAACTGACGCCAAACCGGCTAGGAGGGGGCAGCGCATGACGGTCACCATCGACGCCGCCCGCCTGCTCCGGCCGTACGAGCTGATGGCGGTCATCCGCGGCACTGAGAAGGCGGCCCACGACCGTTCCTGGCCGGGCTCGTCAAGGGCACCACACACCTGGCGGCCGGGCACGAAGCCGTCGCGGTCGGCGCGAGCGTCGCGCTGCGGCAGGGCGACTACGTGTTCGCCACCTATCGCGGCCACCATAAGCGATCGCGCGCGGCGGAGCGCCGGCCGAGTGCCTCGCCGAGCTCATGAGCAAGGCCACCGGCGTGTGCGAGGCCGAGGGCGGCTCGAAGCATCTGACCAAGGCGTCGGCGGGGATGCTCGGTTCCTGCGCCATCGTCGGCGCGCAGCTGCCGCTTGCCGCCTGGCTGACGAGGGCTTCGAGTTGCTCGACGCCCCGATCCGCCGCGTCGCCGCGGCCTGCGTCCCGCTGCCGTTCGCCGACGCGCTGGAAGACGAGGTGATTCCAACCACCCCGAAGGTCGTCGCGGCGCTGCGCGACCTGCTGGCGTACTGATCCGGCGGACGGCCGGACCCCACCACTACCTGAGGACCCATAGATGAAGTCAACTTCCGTCGCAGCGACGACGCTCGCCGCTGCTGCCTGCATCGCGGTGGCCGGACTGCTGGCCGGCTGCGGATCGACCAGCCCGTCGGCCCACCCCACGGTCACCATCACCGTGACGGCCCCGGCGTCGTCAGCCCCGGCGAGCAGCCCCACGGCAAGCACGGCCCCGGCCGCTGGACCGCCCGCCTGCGCTACCGCGGTCCTCAGTGGGTCCCTCGGATCCGGGGGCGCCGCCGCTGGGAGCACCTACTACGCGATCGAGTTCACTAACACGTCCAGCTCAGCGTGCACGTTGTACGGCTACCCGGGAGTTTCCTTCGTCAACACTTCGGGCAGCCAGGTCGGCACGCCAGCGACCGAGGATCCGGTGTATCCGCGGCAGCTGGTCACGCTGGTGCCCGGCGGCACGGCACACGCCGAACTGGGGATCGCCACCGCCCAGAACTACCCCGCGTCTACCTGCTCGCCCGTCGCGGTCACCACGCTCAAGGTGTATCCGCCCGGCCAGACCAGCGCCCTGTTCCTCACCGTCTCGACGACCGCCTGCAGCAACCCCTCCGTGCCGATCCTCACGGTGCAGACGGTCCAGCCTGGCGCCTGAACCCTGACCGAGTGGTGAGTCCCCATGATCGCGAAGACTTTCCTGTGTCAGGGGGGCTGTTGCAGAATCCGTGCTGCGGCCCAGCGTGGCTTTGCTGGTAGTTCATGATCTTTTGAGAAGATCTGTTCATGGCGAGGAGATACCGGCCGGTGCAGCGGGACCAGCCGTTCTTACTGCCACCGGACATGCGGGACTGGCTCCCGGCGGGTCACCCGGTGTTCC
>JASHSZ010000459.1 GCA_030040815.1 Streptosporangiaceae bacterium | reverse complement strand
GCCGCACCTGCTGGCCCGCCGCTGCCGCCGTCCGGCCCGGTGGCCGCCGAGCAGGCTCGGCCGCGGCCGGCGGTCGTGCCGTCGAGCCTGCGCGGCACCACCGAGCGAATGTCGCGTGCCCGCCAGGTCATCGCCCAGCGCATGGTCGAGTCGCTGCAGACCTCGGCGCAGCTCACCACCGTGGTCGAGGCCGACGTGACGGCAATCGCGAGGCTCCGTGATCGGGCCAAAGCCGCCTTCGAGGCCCGCGAGGGCGTCAAGCTCTCCTACCTGCCGTTCTTCGCGCTCGCGACGGTCGAGGCGCTCAAGGTGCACCCGAAGCTGAACGCGGTCATCGACACCGCGTCCGGGCAGGTGACCTACCACGACGCCGAGCACCTCGGCGTGGCGGTGGACACCGAGCGCGGCCTCATGGTGCCGGTAATCAGGAACGCAGGCGACCTCAACATCGGCGGCCTGGCCCGCAAGATCGCCGACCTCGCCGGGCGCACCCGGGCCGGCCAGGTGAGCCCCGACGAGCTGGCAGGCGGCACGTTCACGCTGACCAACACCGGCAGCCGTGGCGCGCTGTTCGACACCCCGATCATCAATCAGCCGCAGGTTGGCATCCTGGGCACAGGCACCGTGGTCAAGCGGGCCGTTGTCGTGGAGGATGCTGCCCTGGGCGAGGTCATCACCGTCCGCTCGATGGTCTACCTCGCGCTGACCTACGATCACCGGCTGGTCGACGGAGCAGACGCCGCGAGGTTCCTGCTCACCATCAAGGACCGGCTCGAGGAAGGCGCGTTCGAGACCGAGCTCGGCCTGTAACGCCGGCCGCCGGCTGCCGGGGAGGCTGCATGCGGGTCGCTATCACCGGCTCGTCCGGCCTTATTGGTACCGCACTGGCAGACCACCTGCGCCTCAAAGGCACCGAGGTGGTCCGCCTCGTCCGCCGACCGCCCGCGACCGCTGACGAAGTCCGCTGGGACCCGACGGCCGCGGACGGAGGGTTGCACTGGTCGGCGGTCGGCACAGTGGATGCCGTCGTGCACCTGTCCGGCGCGCCGGTGGCCGCCCGGCGCTGGACACCGGCGCGCAAGCATGTGCTGCGGTCCAGCCGGATCGACAGCACGGCCGCGCTGGTGCGCGCCCTGCTCGCCGCCGACACTCCGCCGGCGACGCTGCTGGCTGGCTCGGCGATCGGCTGGTACGGCGACACCGGCGACCGCACCGTAGACGAGACCGCTCCGGCCGGCTCGGGGTTCCTTGCGATGCTCGTCCGGGACTGGGAGGCAGCGGCCGAGCCGGCCGCGGCGGCCGGCCTGCGTGTCGTGTACCTGCGGTCTGGCGTCGTCCTGGCGCGCACCGGCGGGATGCTGCGGCCGCTGCTGCCGCCGTTCCGGCTCGGCCTGGGCGCCCGTATCAGCGCCGGGTCCCAGTACCTGAGCTGGATCAGCATCGCCGATCATGTGCGGGCCGTGACCTTCCTGCTTGACCGGCCCGACCTGACCGGGCCGGTCAATCTCACCGCACCGATCCCGGCCACCAACGCCGAATTCACGCAGGCGCTCGGCACGGCGGTGCGCCGACCCGCGCTGCTCGCGATCCCCGGCTGGACGGTTCGGCTAGCCCTCGGCGAGCTGGCCACCGAACTGCTCGGCTCCTGCCGGGTTCGGCCGGCCCGGCTCGAGCGGGCCGGATTCGGCTTCGACTACCCCGCCATCGGGCCAGCCCTGGCTGACATCGTCCACGACCATTAGGTCCAAGCCGCCGCCCCGGCATGTCCGGGCTAGCGAGCCGGGCCGACGCCGGGACCGCCCACCGGCACCGGGCAGTGCTCCTCGGGCTCGGCCAGCAAGTCGGTCAGCGGCCTGCCGGGGGTGATGCCGACCAGCGTGACGTCGCGGAGCCGCGGCACCCGACCGCTCTCCCCCCGGTACCGCTGCATGACCGCATTCGTGATCCGTAGCAGCCGCCGCGCGCCTAGGATCGCCGCCGCCGCGAGCGGCAGCTCGATGACCAGCGCGGACGCCAGGCTGAGCGCGAACCCGCTAGTCCGCGCGTCGAGCACCACGTCGAACCACGCGTCGCAGCACAGCAGCGTCGCCAGCACCACCAGGCAGATGATGAGGATCTGGCGGCGGCGCCACGCCGACCAGCCGGTCGCCGCGAACGCCAGCAGGAGCCCGATGTCAAAGCCGACCCATGCGCCGCGCCAGCCGCCCGTCCGGTAGTACCGCGGCAGGGTCACCGCGAGGACCACGATCCAGGCCGCCAGCACGACACAGCAGATGATCGCCGCCACAAGCAGGAGTGCGCGGCGCCGGTTGCTCGCCGCCCTTGCCGCCGGGTCGGGTGTGTCAAGCTCCGCCAGCGCCTGCCTGAGGCACTGGCGTTCCTGCGGGCTCATGCGGCGCAGGTCGTCCTCCTCGAACATCGCACGCACCTCCAGGTCAGCCGCGGCGGGCGAGGCGACTAGTGCCCGCTACTCTCTGCCATCATGCGTGACGCGTCCGCGTGCCTGTCTAGCGCACGGTAATAGGCAGCTTGTCGAAGCCGCGCAGCAGGAACGTCTCCCTCCGGACCGGCTCTCCGGCCG
>JASHSZ010000458.1 GCA_030040815.1 Streptosporangiaceae bacterium | reverse complement strand
CTGCCCAGCAGCTGGTCGGCCAGCTGCTCATCGATCAGCGGCGGCGGGCCAGCCGGCCGGTCACTGTCCTTGCGGGGCACCATCGCAGTGTCTCTAGCTCCACGTGTCCTTCCGCGAGCCGCATTCCTGCGGCTCATCGTCAGGCCACATCATTTACACAGCCGGTAGGACACGCCCGTCGAGGACGCCACCGTCGCTTTTGGCCTCGCGTGGCCGTAGGGTTTCAGGGTTTCAGAGGACGCAGTCGAGCGGAACCGGACGCCGTCGCCAGGAACTAATCGGCGTGTGCCATCCGAGGGGGCACATCCCTAGGCGGCCTTGCGGTGGTAGCTCGCCATGGCCAGGGCGTAGGCGACGATGAGGATGCCGAGGCACCAGGCGAGGGCGGTCCAGACGCCGGTGCCGACGGGGTGCTGGGTGAGCAGGTCGCGGATGGTGTTGACGATGGATGTTACGGGCTGGTTGTCGGCGAAGGCGCGCACCGGCCCGGGCATGCTGGCGGTGGGCACGAATGCCGAGCTGATGAACGGCAGGAAGATAAGCGGGTAGGAGAACGCACCCGCGCCGTCGACGGACCTGGCGGACAGGCCAGGGATGACGGCGATCCACGTCAGCGCCAGGGTGAACAGGACGAGGATGCCGACGACCGCGAGCCACGCTAGGGCTCCCGCTCCTGAGCGGAAGCCCATGCCGACGGCGACGAGCACGACGACTGCGAGCGAGATCAGGTTCGCCACCAGCGAGGTCAGCACGTGCGACCACAGCACGGACGACCGTGCGATCGGCATGGACTGGAATCGCTTGAAGACTCCGCCCTGCATATCGGTGAAGAGCCGGATTGCGGTGTAGGAGATGCCTGAGGCAATCGTGATCAGCAGGATGCCGGGCAGCAGGTAGGTCACATACGCGCCGGGCCCGTGTTTGATCGCGCCGCCAAGCACGTAGACGAACAGCAGCATCAGGGCGATCGGCATGACCGCGGTTGTGATGATGGTGTCCGGGCTGCGCGTGATGTGCCGCACGGACCGTCCCAGTAGGACGGCAGTGTCGCCGAAGAAATGCGTGTTCATCGTTGTTGCCCTAGCTTTGGGTGCCGTCGTTGCTGGCCATGCTGTAGCTGCCATGACCGCCGCTGCCGGTGATCGCGAGGAAGACGTCTTCGAGGCTCGGCTGCCTCTCGACGTACTCGACCTTGGCAGGCGGGAAGAGTTGCTTCAGCTCCTCGAGGCTGCCGGTCGCGATGATCCGGCCCTCGTGCAAGATCGCGATCTGGTCGGCGAGGTGCTCTGCCTCGTCCAAGTACTGTGTGCAGAGCAGCACCGTCGTGCCTCGCCCGGCAAGATCCCTGACGCTGTTCCACACCTCGAGGCGAGACTCCGGGTCGAGCCCGATGGTCGGCTCGTCCAGGAAGATCACCGGCGGATTCCCGATGAGACTCATGGCGATGTCCAGGCGGCGGCGCATGCCTCCGGAGTACGCCGATACCCGTCGCTGTGCCGCGTCAGTGAGCTGGAAGCGGGCCAGCAGGCCGTCCGCTATCTGGCCGGCGCCTTTCAGGTGCCGCAGCCGGGCTACCAGCATCAGGTTCTCGCGTCCGGTGAGGATTTCGTCCACGGCGGCGAACTGCCCGGTGAGGCTGATGGACTCCCGCACGTCCGGCGCTTGCGCGACGACGTCGAAGCCGTTGACGCTGGCCGTCCCCGCGTCGGCCCTCAGTAGCGTGGACAGGATATTCACGGTCGTCGTCTTGCCCGCGCCGTTGGAGCCGAGCAGGGCGAAGATGCTGCCGCGCGCCACGTCAAAGTCCACGCCGCGCAGCACGCGCAGCTTCTTGTACGACTTCTCGAGGCCCCGCACGCGGATCGCCGGTTGGGAAGTCGTGCGCGCGGTCATCGCGGCCCCTCTTCCTCGGCGCGCGCGATGGCCTCGGTTAGCCGCTTTCGCTCACGACTGATCCACGACTCCTTCGAGTAGTTCCGGAGAAACTCCTCGGCGAACTCGACGGGGTCCTCCCCGACGATCTCGCGGATCGAGGTTCCGTGGGCCGCGCTCTGCTCGAACAGATCGACAAGGTCCCCCAGCATCGACAAACCGCCCTCTGCCGTCCCGCCTCCGAAGTAGTAGGAGTACCGCAGCAGCGCGTCAGCCGCAGTGCGGTAGTTCGCGGGAAGCTTGTCGATACGCGCCTTGTACTGCCAGTAGCGCCTCTTCTGATCGAGCGGGCCGGTGACCGTCTCGACGAGCTTCCTCACTCCTGTGGCCATGACTATCTGCCTCCTTCGCGGAGCTGTTCCAGACGTTCTGCGAGGAAGCTCCAGGTCCTCCAGAATTCATCGAGGTACTCCCGTCCCTGAGCGTTGAGGGAGTAGACCTTGCGCGGCGGCCCCTTCTCGGAGGGGACCTTCGCCACGTCGACGAGGCCGCGCTGCTCGATCCTGATGAGCAGCGCGTACACCGTCCCTTCGGCAATGTCGGAGAAGCCCTGCTCCCGCAGCCATGCCGTGATCTCGTAGCCGTACGCGGGCCGGCCGGACAGGATCGCAAGGACGATGCCCTCCAGTGTCCCTTTGAGCATCTCCGTCACCAGTTTGGCCATGGAGCACCTCCTCCCACGGCTACTCAGTCTTACTGACTACAGGTACACAGTACTGCTAGGTACCGGTACTTAGCAAGACCGAATAGTGGAGGCGCACACCAGCACCACACACACGTGCGGCAGCCGCTGGCTTGGCGGTGCCGCCGGTACTGGAGCCCGAGCCGGTAGACAAGCAAGAACCGCCTCCGCGCGGGCCGCCGGGCGGTTCTCCGTTGCCGGAACCGGTGAAAGCAACGCCGCATCTAGCCGGACTCGGGCTGGTTGCCTATTATTAGTAATCCGATTGATTTAATCGACTAGTCCGCGCCGTTATCCGCGCCCTTACAGGAGAGCGCATGGCCGCCGAAGTACCGCGAACACTCCGGACCGCGAGTTGCGCGGGCAGCGCAGGCCTCCTCAGCGGCATCCATACATAGCCGAGCTTCCCTGACCGATGTGAGAGGTCGGCCAGGAACGTCCGTACCCAGGTTGGTGCGGGCACGGGCGTGCCACGGCGGTGCGCCCAGGGACGGAAGGAACAGGTGTCCATGTATCTCAAACCCCCCAGATCCCGCCGGGGCCGGAGCCTGGTTGGCCTGGCCGCGGCCGCAGTCACCTTGCTCGGCTTCGCCGGCGCGGGCCTGGCCACCGCGGAACCCGCGCTGGCCGACCCGGTGAACAACTACGTCGGCGTCGGCTCGAACACCACCCAGGACGTGATCGACGCGTTCGCCGCGGTACTAGGTGACGGCACCATCGGTTCCTACGACGCATGGACGCCGGTAACGGCAACCTCGTACAACACCTCGCCCGCCGATGACGTCGAGATATCGCCGGAGAAGGAGCCGTTCGGGATCAGCAACTCCAGCGGTAGCACGACCAAGTGCGACTTCACCCGGCCGAACGGCTCAGGTGCGGGCATCGCCGCGCTCGAGTACACGATCAACCCCGACTTCACCAACACCAACCTGCCGCCGGCTCCGAACAGCGGCACGCAGGAGCCCGGGTACGATTGCATCGACTTCGCTCGGTCGTCCAGCGCACCGTCGACAAACGCCGACGGCGACTTGCTGTACATCCCGTTTGCCCTCGACGCGCTGGCTGATGCAACTGGCCCGCCGACGGGCGGGACGACGACGATCAACGGCACTTCGGTGACCTATCTTCCGACCGCGATCACCGCGGCCGGCGGGTTCAGTGAGACGGACCTGAAAACCCTCTACAGCTGCACCGACACCCTGACCCAGGGCACCACGGACTACACCACTGTGACGGTGCCGGACGGCGACACCTACGGAGAAGCCGGAAGCACGACCTACTACGTCCGTACCAGTAGCATCACAACACCGCCGACCAGCGAGCCGGACGCCATCCCTGTCGACCTGGAAGTCCCGCAGTCAGGGTCCGGCACGCGTACCACCTGGCTCACGGACCTGACAGGCAGCACGACGCTGCCGGCCTGCGTCAACCAGGTGATCGTTAACGCATCTGCCGGGAACACCAGCTTCGACGGTGATGCGGTCGAGGAAAATGACGGCACTGTCTACACGGTCGACCCGAACGCCCTCGGGCCGTTCTCGGTCGCCCAGGTCATCGCGCAGTCCTCGGGTTACGGCACGTACCGCCTCTTTGGAGCCACCGTCCAGGACATGGCCACGGCGGGTGCGCCAACCACCGCCATAGGTCCTTACACCGGCACGCTCGGAACTAACGCGAAGATCAACCCCCTGTACCCGATCGTGCGGTTGATGTACATCGTGGTGCTGGCCGGCCGCATTCTCGGCACCCCGGGAGCTGGCGGGACCAATGGCACCGTCCAGTACCTGGACGGCAACAACAACGAGGACGGCACCTACGACGCGGGCCTAGCCGCGCTGTTCTCCGGCTCGGGCTCCGCGCTGTGCTCGGACAGCGTGCTGATCGGGCACTACGGGTTCGCCACGCTCCCGCAGGATACCCAGGCCGGGGAGACCGTGGACTGCGGCGACACCTCGTCCGTCGAGCTGGCCGTCCCGGACCTGACCGCAGGCCTGCCCTCGGGCTACCCGGCCCCCTACTAAGTCCCACCGCCCCTGCGGACGGACTACACAACCCCCCGCCTGCAGGCCAGTGACCGGCCTGCAGACCGCCCAAGGTCGGCGGGTGCCTGCCCGGACCCGGAATGCCCGGGCAGGCACCCGCCCCCATCGTGGCCTGGCCAAGAGGGTGGCCTGTCCCACCGGCCGTGCACGTGCCGTGCACTCATGACCGTGGACAGAATTCTTCCGGTTGCGGCAGTTAAGAAACGAAAAGTAAAAAGAGAAAACGACATCTCTAACGAGAACCTACAACGACTGTAGGTTCCCATCATACTTGTCACCCAGCGACTCGCTGACCTGGGCTGATACGAGCATTCTCATTAAGATGTCACCTGCTCTTTCTCATTAGCGTGTCACTTTTTCGGGACGCCGAGTCAGGGAGCGAGCAGGCTGCGTTAGGGCACTGCCGCCGCAGGGTGCACCGAATGCCTAGGTCGGCCTACGCTCAACCACTGCGGCCGAGGCCGGCATCGACTACTCATTCAGCCGCTGCGCGGTCGTCTTCCGCGAAGAGCTCAAGTCAGTCAGAACGGGACGTTTGATGCTCGGCCGGGTCGATGAGCCTCAGCTCAGTGATCACGCGGTGGGCGGCGTAGAACACCGGCGAGAGTTCATGCCTGCCGTGGCCGAGGTCGTCTTCGGCCGCCTCTGAGTACATCCGCCCGGTGTAGGTGAGGGCGCGGATGATCACCCAGCCGGTAGCGGGCAGGGCTGCGTCGGGGTCTGGCCTGAGCATTGGCAGGCGGTGTTCTAGTTCCGCGAGGAATGATCGGGTGGCATCGGCAACGGCCCGGTGGAAACCGCCCCCGATGATGCCGCCGCCCGTGCTGAGGTACAGACTCGTCGTTCCGTCTGCCAGGGCCACCAGGGTCGCGGTTCCGCGTGGGTAGCCGGTTTCCATCAGCGCGCCCCACAGAACTTGATGCTCCGGTCCTTGCTGCATTCCGGCCGTGGCTGGGTCCAGGCCGAGAATCTGGGCCCGCAGGCCTTGGTAGACCTCCTCGCCCGAACGAGCTGAGCCGCGCGAGTCGGCGTCGGAGATCTGTCCGCTAGTCATTGTCGCCTTCCTCCTGCTGGGCGGGGTATCGCTGCGCGGAAGGCGGCAGGCCGCAGCCGAACACGTCGTGCAAGTCGTCGGCGACCTGGGTGATGACGTCGCGGCCTTCCAGCCCCTCGAGCAGGTCGCCGTCGATGGCTCCCGCACCGAGTGCAGCTCCGAGCAGGTTGCCGCAGATCGCGCCGGTGCTGTCGCTGTCGCCATCGTGGTTGACCGCGTGCAGCACGCCGGAGCGAAA
>JASHSZ010000457.1 GCA_030040815.1 Streptosporangiaceae bacterium | reverse complement strand
GCGATATCCCGGATGATCGCCGCGGTGATCCGGCCGCCGATGTTGCGCTGCACGAGGGCCTCGCCGAGCCTGACCCCGAGGACCTGTGCCGGGTCGACTCGGCAGTCGATGCAGGTGACGATGTACAGGTTCAGGTTCGGGATGAACGGGAGCCGGGGCATGCCCTGGCGCGCGCCGGGATCGGCAGCGAAGGCCTGGTTGCGGTCCAGCAGCGGAGCGATGTTGGACACAGCGTCCCCTTCCGTGATCGAGAAGCCCTTCCGGTTTCCAACCGGTGCGGAGGGCCGGCGTCATGGCCGTGGCGCAACCTGATCGCGCCACCCGTGTACCTGCCCGCAGGAAGCCCGCTGTCTTCGGTGCGGGCTTGACAGATCCTTGTTAATTTAAGAAACTATTTCCTAATTCAAGAAGGAAGGGTTCGGTCATGGAAACGCCCACGTTCACGGTCGCCGTCTTCTACCGCGACCCCAAGGCCGCGTTGGACTGGCTTGGCCGGGCCTTCGGCTTCGAGGTGACGATGGCCATCGAGGACGCCGAAGCTGACCCGCGCAGCAGTCACTACGAGATGGCGATCGGCGGCCGGGGCCGGATCATGGTCGGTGGCGAATGGGCCGATTGGACGCGGAGCCCGGCCTCGGCCGGCGGGGTCAACACCCAGAGCACTCACGTCCAGCTGATGCGCGACCTGGACGCTCACTGTGAGCGGGCCCGGTCCGCTGGCGCGACGATAGTCGCCGAGCCCGAGGACCAGTTCTACGGTGATCGCACCTACCGGGCCGTCGACCATGAGGGCCATGTGTGGACGTTCTCCCAGCACGTCCGCGATGTCTCTCGGACCGAGGCCGAGGAGGCCTTTGGCGTGAGGATCGAGGCTGCCAACTGGGCGTGATCGGCACGGCCGCGACGGCGCCTGTGCCCGACCCGCTCGATCGCACACTGGCGGCGCTGGCCGACCCGGCCCGCCGCCGCGTCGTGGAACTGCTCCGCGAGCGGCCGCGCAGGGCCGGGGAGTTGGCTGCCGAGCTCTCGGTGAGCCCGTCGGTCATGAGCCGGCACCTCAAGGTGCTGCGCGACAGCGACCTGGTCGAAGAGTCGAACCCGGTATTCGACGCCAGGGTGCGGATCTACTGCCTGCGGGCAGGGGCTACCGCCGACCTGCGGTCATGGCTCGACGCTGTGGAGCGGGGCTGGGCCGAGCAGCTGACCGCCCTGAAGGCTCACCTGGAGCGCGGCGGATGACCTCGAGGGTCCTGGTCGCGCTGCGGATCGCGGCGCCGCCCGGCCGGGTCTTCCAGGCATTCACCGCGGAGATAGGCGAGTGGTGGCGACCCAACGGCCTGTTCGTAACGAGCCGGCGCCCCGCGGGTCGCATGGCCATCGAGCCAGGCGTGGGCGGCCGCATCACCGAGACTCATGACGACGGCGAGGTCATCGAGATCGGGCGGATCCGGGCGTGGGAGCCACCGGATCGGCTCGTGTTCACCTGGCGGCCAGCCTCGTTCGGGCCCGACGAGGAGACGGAAGTGCACGTGCGATTCGAATCCGTCGCCCAGGGCAGCCGGATCGTGGTCGAGCACTACGGCTGGGACGCCATACCGCCCGGCCACGCCGCCCGGCACGGCTTCCCGCTGTTTGCGTTCCAGCAGCGCCTAGCCGAGTGGTGGGGTGACCTGCTGACTTCCCTCGCCGACCGGAGCACCGGCGCGGGAAGCTAGGGAGAGAAGCCCAGGCCGACCAGAACACGGCATGAAGGAACCTGGGACCGCCAGGGTGGCGGGTGATCACCTCGACGCTGGCTCTCCCCGCACCATGCGTCAGCACCAGCGACAGTCCGGGTTTCTAATGAGATATGCGTCGGCAGCGGCAAGAAGAAATCGGCGCGCGGGTACGCGCGGTGCACCTCGACCATTTCTGCCCTGGGGGCCTCGGGCTTTCGGTAACGACGCTCCGCCCGGCCGGGTTCGGCCAGTCAGAAGCTGCACTCCTGGTGCCGGATGGCATGGCGTGCGCTGCCGGTGCGCGTTGCGAACGCTGCGGGCGGCCCATCGCGCCAGGCCAGGACGCCCGCAGGCGGGTCAGCAGAAACTGGGTGCACGAGAACTGCACGGCATAATCAGCCACACCGCGGACCGCCGGCGCGAGTGAGCTAGACGCGGCGACTGGGCGTCCGGCTGGCCCGCGGGTAGCAGCGGGCGGGCGGTGCTTCCGCGGCGGAACCTGACCTCTCGACGGCATCGGACCGTGCGTCTGCTGTGCCACGCCTGTCAACGCCGCCCGCCAACCTGCCGGGCTTGCCCGTCCGGTACCCGCGGAAGCCACCCGACCTCCAAGTCCTGAGTCCGGCTAGTGCGGGCCAGGGAGGCGCTGCCGCTCTGCGCCAGGTCCTGGGTGCGGTGGTGATCCCGGGTCCTCTGGCCGGTAGGGCATCGGGAAGTAGCCTGGGCCGGTGTTCTCGCCTCAGGGCCCGTCCGTGCGTGAGCTAGCGATGCAGGCGCTGTCCTCGGTCGAGGGCGGCTACGACCTGCTTGCCCCGAAGTTCGACCACACGCCTTTCCGCACTCCCGATGGCGTGCTAGACGCGACCGCCGACGCGCTGCATCCGCTCGCCCCGTTCGGCGCGGGACTGGATGTGTGCTGTGGAACCGGTGCCGGTATGCGGGTCCTCCGGTCGGTGTGTCAGGGACCGGTCGTGGGCATCGACTTCAGCACGGGCATGCTTGCGCAGGCGGCCAGTGCGTACCAGGACGTCACCTGGGTACGGGCCGACGTCCGCGCCCTACCGTTCGTCGAGGCATTCGACGTGGCGGTCAGTTTCGGCGCGCTTGGGCACTTCCTGCCTGCCGAACGGCCCGCGCTGTTCGCCGGCGTGCACCGCGCGCTGCGGCCTGGCGGCGTTTTCGCCTTCCCGATCGCTGGGCCGCAGCCCATCACCTCGCGGTTGTATTGGGCACTGCTCGGGTTCGACCTGGTCATGCGGGTTCGCAACGCGGTGTGGCGTCCTCCGTTCGTCATGTACTACCGCACCTGCCCGCTGTACGCGGTCCGCGACGATCTGGCAGCATCCGGATTCGCCGTGACCGCAGTGCCCTTGACGGCGCTAGGTCAATGCGAGGACGGGAGCCTGCGGTACCGGCTTGTCCTCGCGCGCAAAGCCAGCAGGCCCTGACTGATGCCTGGCCGTGACCGGCGGCGTGCTGGCTGGCTCGTTCGGCAGCTGGCGCATCGTCATCGTGACCACTGACCGGAAGCCGCTGCCGCCGACTACCTCGCCGAGCTGGCCAACGGCTTGGCCAGTTCACCATCGACAGGCAGGTCACCGTGGATGACCTGCTCGACTCGCCTTACCTGTTGTTCGGCACCGTGAACCAGATCACCGAGCAGCTTCAGCACCTGCACGAGTTGACCGGATGTCCTACGTCAGCATCTTGCCGCTTTGCGTGGAAGCATTTGCGCCGATAATGCAGCGGCTCGTCTAGCGTCGCCCCCCGTGGCGCATCCGGTGCAGCATGACGGTGAACTCACAGGCGAGCGCTGCAGTCTCGGGCTGACCTGCGGCCGGCTCCGCCTCGACCTTGGCTCGTGAGTTGCAGCTAGCCAGGAACGACCACGATTGTCCGCACGGGGTCATAGGCATGCGGGGGCTTGCCGGGTTCTTCGACAATCAGTGACGAAGCCTCCATCATCACGGCGGGCTTAGGCGTAGCATGCACGTCTCCGGGCAACCGAGGGCGTGTGTAAACCTTGCTGCCGGGTGCCGGAGTCACGTAGACGAGGGGGAGCTCCTCGGCAACGAACCAGCCGACCCCGCGCCTGGACTTGATCGTTCCGTTCTCGCGCAGGGACCAGTACGCCCTGCGGACTGTCTCCCGGCTCATGCCGCTGAGCTCGGCAAACATGGGCTCAGAGGGCATGAGCGATCCTACCGGAAGCTGCCAGTGCGCGATACGCATCCTGATCGCTCTGGCTAGCTGGGCGAACAGCGGTATCGATGACTCCGGGTACAGCGCGAGCCCGGCGTTCTCCTGCTGCCATCGGGCATCTGCTTCGTCATGGTCGGTCACGGTATAGGCCATTCATCTCAAAGCGGGCATGCACGGCCTTGACCTCATATGGCCTTGTCCGGTAAACAGTACAAGTTCGGCCATCGGAGGGGAGTGGCCGGCCCTCCGTGGGCCCTGCCAGACCGCTGGCATTAGCGTTGATCGCGACAATGAGCAGTCGCGTTGAGCCAATATCGGCATGCTCGGTGGCGACCTGCGAGGGGCCCGTAGCTCGACTAGCCGGGTTCGGTGCGGGCACTGGAGCAGCAACCAGCGGGCGCAGCGACGCTGCGAGCATTCGCCGCTGCAGTGCTGCCGCTGTATCGAGCCGGTTCCGCTGATCCCGACCTGCCCGCCAAGCTGCTGCCGGCCGGCTGGCCCGCTCCTTAGCTGAGCGCCGCCCTCGGCCGCGCGTTCGCCGTCTTCCTCCCGCTGGTCAGCGACTACCTGGACGCGCTCGCACTTGCTTCGTCCGCCGCGCCAAGAGCCGCCTGACGACGCAGCGCAGCTGGTGCTGGACGACAGACCGGCGCACGCACGGGCCCGTCGGCGGCAATTGGCTCGACGAATCGACTAACCCGCGGACGGCTCATCGGCACTATGAGGTGTGCGAGTCGCCCAGCTTGCGAAGACCGACGCTGATCTGGTGCGGGAGTCTCTTGCTGGGGCTCGCGAGCCGATGGGCGAGTTGCTGAGGCGGCACTGGGACACCGCGGTGTTTCTGGCTGCGCAGGTTCTCGGGTCGGCCGACTTGGCCCGCGACGCGGCCCAGGAGGCGGCTATCGCGGCGATGACCGAGCTGGCCAGGCTGCGCTCCCCGGAGCGGTTTGGCAGCTGGTTCTGCGGCATCGC
>JASHSZ010000456.1 GCA_030040815.1 Streptosporangiaceae bacterium | reverse complement strand
CCGAGGCTGGTGACGGGAGCCATGGTGAAGGAGACGTGAATGGGCAGAGTCCTTGGGCAGAGTGGTCTTGGGGTCAGCGAGATCGGTTTCGGGTGCTGGGCGATTGGCGGCCCTGTCACCTTGGACGGCCGGCCGGACGGTTGGGGTCCTGTCAACGACGACGAGTCCGTGGCGGCGATCCGGCGCGCCCTGGAGCTAGGGATCACTTTCTTCGACACCGCGGATGTTTACGGCGCCGGGCACAGCGAGCAAGTGCTCGGCCGAGCGCTGGCCGGGCAGCGGGACGAGGTAGTGATCGCCACCAAGTTCGGCTACACCTTCGATATCGGCCAGCAGGCAATCACCGGCGAGAACGCCTCGCCCCGGTACATCCATCAGGCGTGCCGGGCGTCGTTGCGGCGGCTGGACACCGACCGAATCGATCTGTACCAGCTGCACCTGGGAAGCCTTCTGCTTGCCCAGGCGCAGGAGGTCGCCAGCGTGCTTGATGAGCTACTTGCGGACGGGCTGATCCGCAGCTATGGGTGGAGCACCGACGACCCGCAGCGGGCGGCCGGGTTCGCGAAAGACACCCGATGTGCGGCGATCCAGCACGAGCTGAACGCGCTCGCCGATACCCCGGACATGCTCTCGGTCTGCGATACCTACGGGCTGGCCAGCATCAACCGCGGCCCGCTGGCGATGGGGCTGCTGACCGGCAAGTACACCACCACCTCGCAAGTGCCTGCCGACGACGTACGTGCCGCGCAGCCGTGGGTGGGCTACTTCACCGGCGGCCGACCGGCACCAGAGTGGCTAGCCCGGCTGGAGGCAATCCGCGACGTGCTCGCCGGTGACGGCCGGACCCTGGCCCAGGGCGCCCTGTGCTGGCTGCTGGCACGCAGCCCGCGCACCATACCCATCCCCGGCATCCGGACTGTACGCCAGGCTGAGCAGAACGCAGCCGCGCTGCGCCTGGGCCCCCTTTCCCCGGCGGACATGACCGATATCGCACGCTTGCTCGCCACATGATCTTCCTGGTTCAGCGGACTGCCCCGCGCCGGGCGCGGGACCAGCCGCCTTGACCTGGAGCATGCTCCCGGTGCCATGCTGCTGAGCATGAGCAGCATTTTCTCGGCGAGCCAGGCCGCCGAAAAATCCGGCTTCAGCCTGGACACGCTGCGCTACTACGAGCGGATCGGCCTGCTGGACGGCATCGAACGGGCACCCAGCGGGCACCGCCGCTTCCGGGATGATGACCTGGAATGGCTGGGCATACTGCGCTGCCTGCGAGACACCGGCATGCCCATCGCGCAGATGCGCAGATACGCCGACCTCACCCGCGGCGGGCAGGCCACCCTTGCCGAGCGGCTCAACCTGCTCACCGAGCACGACGCCCGGGTCCAGGAGCAGATCGCCCTGTTGTACGCCCAGCAGGAACACCTCCGGGGGAAGATCGACTGGTACCGCAGCCAGATGTCAGCAGTCCGCCCGGAGGCTAATGGAGCTAACGAGACCCGGTGAGAGGAGCAAGCCCGCTGCGCCGAGCCTTGACCCGGCACCCCTACGCGCGGGATCGGCGCCCGCGAGAAGAACGGACACGACCACAAGACCGGGGTCACTGTGATTATCCGGTACGAGCCGCAGGCACGAGCGCTGCTGGCCGCGCCGAGGCGAGCCAAACAGGTCCGCTTCCTTCGCGTCGATCGGCAAGGCACTTGGCGGTTTGTCGCCGCCGAGTGCCAAACCCTCAGGAACACAGAAGTCGGACCCGGCGACACCCAGTCACTCGGCGCCACTGTGTGCCATATCGCGGCGGACTACTCAGCGAAGATCCCGACTCGGATCCCTGGAACTAGCGGCGACCAATCAGAACCGGCCGGAGTGCCCGAGCACAAAGTCGAGGTCGGGCATCAGTCGAGGATCTTTCGGGCTTCTTCGCGGCCAGCGCCCCGCGCACTCGGAGTCAGCGGGAGGGTGGTGACATCAAGTCGTCGGCAGCCGCCCGACAACTTACAGTCGTCCCATGACTGCCAAGATCAGCCACGGAGCGTCAGGCGCGATCCGACGATTTGCCGGGTGGGTGGCGAGAGGATCGGTTGGCAACCCGATGCTGGAAGGCATCAGTTACTGGGACGAGCTGAAAGATTCGCCGGGCCAGATGGAAATATGCTTCGCCATCTTCGCTAACGTCCTGGAGCTGGACGAGGCGGGCCAGCCAGTCAACGAGAAGCACGCCGAGCAGCGTGCCGCCACCTGGCTCTACAGGTACTGCACCGGCCAGCTACCGCCTGGTCAACCCGACCTGGAGTCATGGGAGACAGCGCTTTACTGATCGGCATGCCGACGAACACCAGCACAGACAGAAGCTCATCCAAGAGGCGACAGCCGCGTGGCGGGTTGCCAGCCATGGTCATGGCTGGCAACCCCATGACCGCCACGATCACTCACACAGACGGTCCGACGCTCCCGTCGCCCGTGCCGGGTGACTTGAGTACTCTTCATGGCTTCCCTCGTAGGGATCTCGGGTCCGGCTCTGGCCTGGGCAGGCCGGATCGGGTATCCGCAACCTGGCTGCACAAGTGCTGGGCTGCCGGGATTGCGGCCGCGCGATTTGCGCGGCGTGCCGGTCACTGAGAACGGTTCAGGCCGCGGTGGATCGTTGGACGGCGGTAGCGGCCGTGCGGATCACGTCGAGCACGAAGCTGGGCTGGGAGAGCTGGCTGACGCAAACGCCGACCGGCGAGGACTGGACACGTTCCGGTCCGGCGGTAGCCAGCCTGGGACTCATAGCACTAGGTGATGCTGCCGTGTCACGCCGCACCTGCGTTCTGGCGGGGCCAGCCCAGTTCCTGGCCACGCCTTTAGCAGGCCATTTGCCTCCTGCCGTGCTGACCTTCGGCCCTTCCCCGTCACCCGCATTGCTGCCACCGTGATGCTGGCCGAAAGGGGGCCAACAATGAGGCTGACCTGGAAGGACGCCGTCTCCACCGTATTCATGGCGGCCATCGTCGTCATCTACATCGCGTTCCTGAACTCCACAACCGCGTGGCTGA
>JASHSZ010000052.1 GCA_030040815.1 Streptosporangiaceae bacterium | reverse complement strand
AGGATAATCAGGTCAGCGCAGCGGGAACTCCCGCCCCGATACATGGTCACGGCTGGCATCGCCGCGAGCGCGGATTGGGCAGGCTGGTCAGGGACCAGGCGCCAGGCTTGCAGGACTTGTTGCAGAGAATTACGGATTCGCGGAATCGGCGCGTAGCGGCTCGGGAACAGGCGCGACAGGGCGCAGCTGCGACCGCGGACGTTTATCCAGGCTCCTGCAGTCCCGATCCAGCCGCCGACTGCTGCGTGACGGTGACGTCGGTGCCGAGCCCATACAGCGAATGCAGCACGCTGGCCTGGGCGTTCTTGACTCCGGTGGCGGCCGCGGAGACGGTGATCACCAGCCCGATGCCCAGGGCCAAGCCTAGCGCGATGACGGTCGCCTGCCGGGCGCGTCGGCCGAGCTCACGACCCAGGTACCGGAGGAAGAACGACCGCCCACCCCCGTGCGGCGGCTGACCCCCCGTCGGTACGACGTCGACCTCAGTGTCAGCAGACATGTGGGTGCTCCTGTTCGGTGGTCCTACCAGAGGTGTATCCGCCGGCCGGTTGCACGGCGGTTACGCGCGGGGTGAACAGAAGCGCAGGCGCCCTTCCCGCGGGCCGACGCGGAGACGTACGATCGCACCGAAATGGCTGAGTGGTGGTCGATCGAGGTGCTGCACGGGGAGTTCTCGGCTTTCCGGTGGCAGCAGTCCTACGATTCGGCGCTGATCGAGGCGGCACTGACCAACGGCGCGCTGGACGGCACCTGGCACGCCGGCGAGTGGGGCGTCGCCTTCGAGGTGTGCTTCAACACTGCGGCGGAGTGGGAGGCGTTCCGTGACCTGCCGATCGTGCAGGCCGCGCTCGACGCCGTGCCCGACCCGGTGAACGGCCTGCTCATCTACCGCGGGCGTGGCGGCACGTCGGCGAGCGGGAAGCCCCGTCGGCCACGCCCAGCCCCAAGTGCCGCGACGATGGCCCTGCCAGAGCCCGAGGACGAAACGTTCCTGGATCTCACCAACGCCGCGCCGCCGGAACTGATCGCTGCCGCAGGGATCCGCACGCGCGTCCGGCGCGCCGACGTGGCCGCGCGCGCGTGACGGCTGCGTTTCAGCTGACCGCTCTCTTGCGTTGAGCGCGTGCCAGCGTGCTCAGGTTACGACTGCAGCGGGAGCACCTGGGTCCGGAGCGTTCGCCGCTCCGCCACGAGGACGTGGCGGTTCTCCAGCGGCGTCCAGCCGGGCTGGGGCCAGCCGGAGCTCGCGACGACCACGGCGCTGTCCGTCGCGCGGTAGGCCAGGTCGAAGTACGCGGCGATCTCATCCGACTGGTGGCCGCGGGTCCGCAGCGTGGCTTCCGGGACGCGGTCGCGGTGGTGCCAGCTGATCGCATACAGCGTGTCGGGCGACAGCAGCAGCGCGTTCAGGCTGTTCGGCTCGAACCTCGAGTCGATGTCGGCGGTCGCGGCCGCGATCGCGGCCACCATGTCTCCGCGCCTCGCGGCCAGCCGCGACATGATGAGCAGGAAGTACCGCTCGCTGTCCGTCGTGCCGGCCAGCTGGCGCTCCCACTCGGCCGGCAGCAGCTCGGGCAGCCGCTGCTGCGGGTGGATGGCGCCGTTGTGCGCGAACACGTACCGGCCGTACCGGAACGGGTGAGCATTGCGGTCGTTCACGCCGAGGCCAGGGGTCGCCCAGCGGAGGTGCACGAGCCCCAGGTCGGCCAGCGGCACGCTGGCCAGCTTGTCGTACTCCGGCTCGGCATCGGCGCGGATCGGCGACTTGCGGATGACCGGTTCGGCTCCCTCGTACCAGGCCATCCCCCACCCGTCGCCGTGCAGCGCGCACAGTCCGGTGAACTCGCGGAAACCGTCGGCGCCGATCAGGTCGTCGACCGACGCCTCACGCCGTGAGCAATAACCGAGCAGCCTGCACATGCGAACCCCCGTTCCCCTACAAGAACTTGCCCATTCCCCCGGCGATGTCGATGGACGCGCCCGCGATGTAGCTAGCCCGGTCACTGGCCAGGAATGTCACCAGCCCCGCGACCTCGTCGGGCCGGCCGAACCGGCCAAGCGGGACCTCAGCCGCAGCCAGCTGCCCGAAGAACTGCTCGGCCGGCACGTCGGGTGCCCGGCGGCGGTGGATGTTCTGCCACTGCGGGGTCTCGACCAGGCCGATGTTGACGCTGTTGACCAGGATTCCCTCCCGGCCTAGCTCGATGGACAGCGCCTTCGACAGGCTGAGGCAGGATGCCCTGTTCACCGAGGAGGCGAGGAAGGCGGGGTCGGGGTAACGGGCGTACACGGCGTTGATGTTGATGACCCGGGCCGCCGAGCTCTGCCGCAGCCGCGGCAGCGCCGCCCGCGTGCACCGGATCTGGGCGAGCAGTTTGACCTCGATGTCCGCGTGCCAGTCAGCGTCGGTCAGCGTGCCGAACTGGCCGGGCCTGGCGCCGCCGGCATTGTTGACGAGGATGTCGAGTCCGCCGAGGGCGGCGGCGGCTTCATCGATGAAGCTGACGACCTGGTCCGGATCGGTCACGTCGCACGGCAGGGCGTGCACGGTGCCGGCCCCGTCGGGAGCAGTCTTGGTCAGTTCCGCGGCCGTCGCCTCCAGTTCGTCGACGTGCCGGGAGCAGATCACGACCGATGCTCCCTCGGCGATCAGATCGGCGGTGATGGCCTTGCCCAGGCCCTTCGACCCGCCGGTGACGATCGCCGTGCGGCCGGCCAGTCCGAGGTCCATCTAGGCCTCGCTCGCGTGTTCCGCGGCTTGTCCGGCCTGCTCGGCCTGCGCAGCGGCGAGCTTGAGCAGGCTCTGCCGCGGCGGGCAGAACACGTCGACCTCCAGGCAGTGGTTGTCAGTAGTCCACGCGCCGTGCGGGACCCAGGCTGGCACGACCGCGACGTCGCCCTTGCGCATGAGGCGGACGTCGCCGTCCAGGTCGAAGGTGAACTCGCCCTCAAGCACGATGACGATCTGCTCCTCCTCGTGCACGTGCCGCGGCGCCTCCGTGCCCGGCTCGAAGCTGACGAAGTTCGTCATCGCCCGCTGGCCGAGTACCGGCCGGAACCCGAGCCCAGGAAGGAACTCGACCGGAGTGATCGCGTCCACGTTGACGTACCGGCCAGGACCGGCCCGCTGACCGAGCGCCTGCGTGCTGAAGTGGCTCGCCGCGTCGCCGAGGGATCTGGTGGGTTCCGGGGGGTTGTCCCCCCGGGCAGGCACGGCGGTCATAGTTCCTCCAGGGCCGTCCTCAGCACCTCGCCGATGCGGCGGATGCCCTCGTCAATGAGTTCGTCAGCGACCCGGCTGTACGCGAGGCGGATCTGCGCCGCGCCGTCGCCGCCGGGGTAGAAAGGCCGACCCGGCACGTACGCGACCTTTCGCGCCCGCGCTGCAGCCGACAGCGCCACCGTATCCACCCCGGCCGGCGCGGTGACCCAGATGTAGAAGCCACCGGTCGGCGTGGTCCAGGTGGTGCCCGCCGGCATGCGCGCGGCGAGCGCCTCAGCCATCAGCGCGGCCCGCCGCGCATAGAGCGCCCGCGAGGCGACGAGCTGGCGCTCCAGGTGCCCACCGCGGCCGTATTCCTCCAGCATCCGCTGGCCGAGCGCGCCCGAGCACTGATCGGAATTCTGCTTGGCCACCACCAGCCGGCTGATGATCTCGGCCGGGCCGGCAGCCCAGCCCAGCCGGACGCCAGGGCAGAAGATCTTGGAGAATGTCCCGGCCTGCAGCACCACATCCGGCGCCGTCGACCACAGGCTGCGCGGCGGCGGGTTCTCGAAGTGCAGATCGCGGTACGCGACGTCCTCGAGGATCAGGAACCCGTACCGCCGGGCCAGCGCGATCAGCTCATCGCGGCGAGGCGCGCTCATGGTCAGCCCGGTCGGGTTCTGGAAATCCGGGATCGTATAGAGGATCTTCGGGCGCAGGCCCGCGGCCAGCAGATCGGCGAGCACGTCGGTGCGCAACCCGTCACCGTCGACCGGCACGCCCCGCACGTCGGCCTCGTAGCCGCGGAACGCCATGATCGCGCCGAGATAGGTCGGGGCCTCCACGACCACGGCGTCGCCGGCGTCCAGGTAGCTCTTGGCGATCAGCTCCATGCAGTCGATGCCACCGCTGGTGATCATCAGCTCACCAGGGCCGGGCCGGCCAGCCTCGACCGAGGCAAGCCGACCGGACACGTAGTCACGCACGCTCGCGATGCCCTCGGTGGCGGAGTACTGCAAGGCGACGCCAGGGTCCTGCGTGATCAGCCGGCCGGCGATGTCGGCCAGCACATCGGCAGGGAACGTGGCCGGATCGGGGAACCCGCCCGAGAACGTGATTACGTCTGACGACCCGGCGAGCGCGAGGATCGCGGTGATCTCGCCACCACCCAGTGACCTGGTGCGTCTGGCGAGCCCTGC
>JASHSZ010000455.1 GCA_030040815.1 Streptosporangiaceae bacterium | reverse complement strand
GGCATGTCCACACCGTTGTGCTGGGCGTAGGTGCCAGGTCCCGGCAGTGGCGTCGGGTGGCTGCTGGCGATGCGGGCCGCCGCCAGCTCCCGCTGGGTCGGCTTGGGCCGGAGCCGCTCGCGATGCGCCAGCACCATGGCGCCGACCGCCGCAGTGATGAGCAGCGCGCTGGTGATCTCAAACGGGTACACGTACCGAGTGAAGATCAGGTGGGCTAGCGCCGTCACATTGCCATCGCCGAACTTGGCGCTGTTCTTCGCCGCAGGGCCGATGGCGGCGTGGCCGACGACGAGGCTCAGCAGCACCAGCATCGCGATCCCGGCCAATGCCGCCCACATCCGCTGGCCGCGTATCGTCTCGATGATCGAGTCGGCGGCAGTGATGCCGACGATCATGAGCACGAACAGGAACAGCATGAGCACCGCGCCGGTGTACACGATGATCTGCACGAGGGCCAGGAACGGTGCGCCATTCATCAGGTAGAACACCGCCAGCGACAGCATGACGATGGCCAGCAGCAGCGCGCAGTGCACGGCGCGCCTGGCCAGCACCATGCCGAGCGCAGCCGCCACTGAGGCGATGGCGAGCACCCAGTACACGAGCAGCCGGGTGGTTTCGGCTGCGGGCCCGGCCAGCACAATGGAATGTGTCACCGCGCGCTCCCCCGATCGGCCTCCGGGTCCTGCACCGGCCAGTCCTGGTGCGGCTCGTCCTGAATCGGGTTCCACCCAGCGGTGCCCGGCTCGGTTCCGGACTGCGACCGCGCCAGCATGGCGCCGAGCCGGTAGTAGTCTTCCTCGGACTCGCCGAGTCGCATGGGGTGTGGCGGTGCCTCCATGCCCGGCTGCAGCGGGGCGACGAGCTGCTCCTTGGTCCAGATCAGGCTCTCGCGGTTGTCATTCGCGAGCTCGTAGTCATTGGTCATCGTCAGCGCGCGGGTCGGGCACGCCTCGATGCACAGCCCGCACAGGATGCAGCGCAGGTAGTTGATCTGGTAGACAAGCCCGTACCGCTCGCCCGGCGAGTACCGCTCCTCCGGCGTGTTGTCGGCGCCCTCCACGTAGATGGCGTCGGCCGGGCACGCCCACGCGCACAGCTCGCAGCCGATGCACTTCTCCAGGCCGTCCGGCCACCGGTTCAGCTGGTGACGGCCGTGATACCGCGGCGCGGTGGGCAGCTTCTGCTCTGGGTACTGAACGGTGTCGACCTTGCGAAACATCTGCCGGAAGGTGACGCCGAAGCCCTTGACCGAGCCAAAGAACTCAGGCACTCGACACCTTCTTTGCCTCGTCGTCGGCTACCCCGGTGAGCACCGGCCCGCTCGCGGCGATACCGATCCCGTGATAGTGGGGGAGGTCCATCGGGGGAGTGGGGAACGCCGGTGCGGGGGCGGGCTCCTCCGCACCGACAGCCAGGCGCTCTTTCTCGGCCTCGCTGGCCAGCCGCTCGGCTCGCTCTGGCGCCGACTCCCACCGCCACAGCAGCGTCACCAGCACCGCGATGATGCCGCCGCCGATGATGTACAGCCCCGGGCTGGTGCCCTGCTGGCGGTACACCCGCGCGGTCGCGACGATCAGGGTCCAGGCCAGCGCGGACGGGATTAGCACCTTCCACCCCAGCCGCATGAGCTGGTCGTAGCGGATCCGCGGCAGCGAGCCGCGCAGCCACAGGAAGATGAACATGAACCCGGCCACCTTGAGCAGGAACCACAGCACCGGCCACCAGCCGTTGTCGAACGTGGCCCACACCGAGATGGGCCATGGCGCGCGCCAGCCGCCGAGGAACAGGGTCGTGGCCAGCGCAGAGACGGTGAACATGTTGACGTACTCGGCTAGGTAAAACAGCGCGAACTTCAGCGACGAGTACTCGGTCATGTGGCCAGCGACGATCTCGCCCTCCCCCTCGGGCAGGTCGAACGGCAGCCGGTTCGTCTCGCCGACCATGGTGATCATGTAGATCAGGAACGAGGGCAGCAGGAGGATCGCGTACCACGATGGCCAGTGCCAGATGTAGCCGAAGAAGTGGAACTCGGCTCCGTGGATCTGCGCCGCGACGATCTGCGACGTCGACAGCGACCCGGCGTACAGGAACACCGGCACGAACGCCAGGCCCATGGCGATCTCGTAGCTGATCACCTGAGCTGAGCTGCGCAGCGCGCCCAGCAGCGGGTACGGCGACCGCGACGCCCAGCCTGCCAGCACGATGCCATACACGCCCATGGAGCTCATCGCCAGGATCAGCAGCACTGCCACCGGCAGGTCGGTGAGCTGGAGCGGCGTCCGGTGACCGGCAATCGAGACGATCGGGCCCCACGGGATGACCGCGAAGCCAATGAACGCCGGGATGGCGGCGATCGCGGGGGCGAGCCAGAACAGCACCTTGTCGACGGTCCGCGGGACGATGTCTTCCTTCAGCGGCAGCTTGATGCCGTCCATCAGGGACTGCAACAGGCCGAACTTGCCGGCTCGGTTCGGCCCGGGCCGCTGCTGCATCCGGCCGAGGACCCTGCGCTCGGCCCAGATCATGAACAGGGTGCCGAGCATCAGGAACAGAAAGATGATGAGCACCTTGACGAGGACAAGCCACCACGGGTCGTGCCCGAAGCTGGCCAGGGTCGGCACGTTCGAGACCGGCGCTGTGCTTGCTGACACCGTGGCGGCGAGACCCCTCATTCCGCGCTCCGCAGCGACACGAGGCTGCCGTGCCCGGCGGCCAGCTGGCGGCGGATGGCGCAGCCTGCCGAGTTGGTCGGCAGCCAGACGACCCGGTCAGGCATGTCTGTGATCTCCACGGGAACAGTTATCGAACCGCGGCCGGTCGCCACGGTCACCTTCTCACCGTCGGCAGTTCCCACCTCGACGGCGGTGGCAGCGGACAACCGGGCGATGGCGGCACGCGCTGTGCCAGCCAGATTCGGCTCGCCGTCCTGCATCCGCCCCGCGTCGAGGAGATTATGCCAGGTGGCGAGCAACGCGTGACCGGGCCCTGGACCGGGCACCGCACCACCTGGCGGCAATGCCCCCGCTGCGACGGCCGGCTCGCCGACCCGAGCAGACGGCATCGGCACGTCTGAGGCGGCTTCGCCGCCCGAGGTTAGCACTGTGAGCTCGCGCCTTGCCGACTCGAGGTCCGGCAGGCCGAGGTGCACGTCCATCTCGTCTGCCAGCGCGGCGAGCACGTGCAGGTCGGTCCGCACCGTCGGCACCTCCAGCGCGGCCTCGAACGAGCCGCCCCGGCCTTCCCAGTTGACGAACGTGCCTGGTTTCTCTGCCACCGCGGCGACCGGGAAGACCACGTCGGCGCGGTCGGTCACCGCGCTAACCCGCAGTTCGAGGCTGACGACGAAGCTCGCCGCTTCGATCGCCCGCAGTGCCGCCTCCGGGTCAGGCAGGTCATCGGGATCGACGCCGCCGATCAGCAGCGCCTCGATGTCGCCGGTCAGGGTAGCGGCGAGGATTTCGCCCGTGGCGCGGCCGGCCGCAGCCGGCAGCGTGGCGGTGCCCCAGGCCGTGGCGATCTCACTGGCTGCTGATGCCGCGCCGATCCGGCGGCCGCCGGGCAGCAGGTTGGGCAGCGCGCCTGCCTCGATGGCGCCGCGCTCCCCGGCCCGGCGCGGGACCCAGGCAAGCCGGGCGCCGGTCTGGCGGGCCAGCCGCGCCGCTGCCGAGAGCGCTCCAGGTACCTCGGCCAGCCGCTCTCCAAGAAGGATGACAGCACCAGCCTTCACCATGTCGGCTGCGACGGCCGACATGCCGCCCCGAGCAGCCGACGTCGGGGAGGCTGGGGGGGCTTGGCCCGCTGAGGCCAGCTCAGCCAGCGCGGCGAGAGCGGCGGCCTCGGCGCCAGGAATCGTCGGCAGCAGCCTGCCCGACAGCTTGGCCAGGCCCCGGCTTGCCAGCGGGGCCAGCGAGTACACCGCGGTCTTGCCCTGCCGGACGGCCTTGCGCAGCCGCAAGAAAATGATCGGGCACTCGTCTTCCGGCTCGAGCCCGGCCAGCAGCACGGCGGGGGCTCGCTGCAGGTCCGCGTAGGTCAAGCCGGGCTGACCGGCCACCTGGCCAGCGAGGAATTCCAGCTCCTCAGCCGAGTGCGGCCGCGCCCGCATGTCGATGTCGTTGGTGCCGAGCGCCACCCTGGCGAACTTCGCGTAGCCGTAGGCGTCCTCGACCGTGAGCCGACCGCCGGGCAGCACGCCAGCGCGGCCGCGCGCCGCGGCTAGCCCGCGCGCGGCCGCCGCGATCGCCTCTGGCCACGAGGCTGGCCGCAGCACCCCGGTCTCGTCCCTGACCAGCGGCGAGACCAGCCGGTCCGGCTGAGTCGAGTACGTGAACGCCCAGCGCCCCTTGTCGCAGTTCCACTCCTCGTTGACGGCCGGGTCGTTGCCCGCGAGCCGCCGCGTCACAGCGCCGCGCCGATGGTCGGTGCGCTGGCGGCAGCCAGCGGCGCAGTGCTCGCACACGCTGGGCGTCGACACTAGGTCGTAGGGCCGCGCGCGGAATCGGTAGGAAGCGCCGGTGAGCGCGCCGACCGGGCAGATCTGTACCGTGTTGCCGGAGAAGTAGGAGTCGAACGGCACGCCGTCCGCGGTACCGACCTGCTCCTGCGGCCCGCGCTCGATCAGCTCGATCAGGGGATCGCCGGCGATCTGGTCAGCGAACCTGGTGCAGCGGGCGCACTGGATGCACCGCTCCCGGTCGAGCAGTACCTGCGCGGACAGCGCAATGGGCTTGGGGAACGTGCGCTTGGTCAGGTAGTACCTGGACTCGCCCTGCCCGGTCGACATGGCCTGGTTCTGCAGCGGGCACTCGCCGCCCTTGTCGCACATCGGGCAGTCGAGCGGGTGATTGACCAGCAGCAGCTCCATCATGCCGCGCTGCGCCTTCTCGGCGACGGCCGAGGTGAGCTGGGTGTGCACCACCATGCCGTCGGTGCACACCGTCGTGCAGGAGGCCGGCGGCTTGCCCTGACCCTCGACCGCTACCAGGCA
>JASHSZ010000454.1 GCA_030040815.1 Streptosporangiaceae bacterium | reverse complement strand
GCCAGGGTCTCTACCACCGCCCCGCGGGCCGCCGACCCACCACGGCGTTCATCGCGACGCACTACAACGTGGACTTCGCCGAGCACTACCTGGCCAGCTACCTTGCCGAGCGAGGCTTCGGCTTCCTGGGCTGGAACACCCGCTTCCGTGGTAGCGAGGCCAGCTTTCTGCTCGACCATGCGCTCGCCGAGATCGGTGTCGGCGTGCGCTGGCTGCGGGAGCAGGCGGGCGCGGAACGGGTCGTACTGCTGGGAAACTCCGGAGGTGGCTCGCTGATGGCCGCCTATCAGTCGCAGGCGGTCGAGCCGAACGTCACGCCGGTGGCCGGCCTGCACCCGGTCCCGGCCCTGGAGCAGCTGCCGCCGGGCGACATGTTCGTGGCGCTGGCCGCGCACGCGGGCCGACCGGAGGTGCTGACCAGCTGGCTAGACCCGTCGGTCACCGACGAGACCGACCCCCTGTCGGTGGACTCGGCGCTCGACCCCTACGACCCTGCCAACGGGCCGCCGTTCAGCGCCGAGTTCCAGGCCCGATACCGCGCGGCTCAGCGCGACCGCAACGATCGTGTCACCGACTGGGCGCTTGCCGAACTGGCCCGGCTTGCCGGTTCGCGAGCGCGAGACCGGCTGTTCACGCTGTCCCGTACCTGGGCGGACCTGCGCATGATCGATCCCGCGATCGAGCCGTCGGGCCGGCGGCCTCGCTGGTGCTACGCCGGCGACCCGATGCGGGCGAACTACGGCGTGTTCGGCATAGGCACTGTCAGCACGCTGCGAACCTGGCTGTCGATGTGGAGCCTGCGCACCTCGCAGTGCACCGCGGCGCCGCATCTCGCCCGGATCACGCTGCCTTCCCTCGTCATCCACGCGACCGCGGACACCGGCGTCTACGAGAACGACGCGCGTGCCCTCTATGAGGCCCTCGCTGCGCCCGACAAGAAGCTGGAATTGGTGAGCGCAGATCACTATCTGCAGGAGCCGGTCGGGGCCCGGACCTATGCCGCCGATCTTATTGCAGCCTGGGTAAGCCAGCACGGCGCCTAGCCACTGGCACGTTTGCCAGCTCGCGTGACCACAACACGCGAATGCGAATCGCATGTTGTTCTTCCATCACGAATGCGATCGGTACAGAATGGCGCTTGCCCGCTAATAAGGCATTGGGGAGGAAATGATGGCCTGGCTAGCGGTTCTAGCGCTGATACTGGCGGCGATCGCAATCGTCATCGGGATTGCAGCCACGCGTCAGATCGCAGGGCTGAACAGCGCACTTTCCTGGAGCGACGCCGAACTGCAGCGCCGCGACGTCGACCTGACATCAGTCCAGAACGACGTCAGCCTGGCCAGCAAGCAGCTTGCGATCGCACAGGAGCAGCTGAAGGTCAGCCGCGAGGACTACGACGAGGCCCTCGTGACGATACGAGAGCAGGAACGGCAACTCGCTCACCTGTCGCAGCGGGCAGATGCGCACTTCCTGACCGCAGATTCGGACGCGGTCGAGGCCACTCGGCTGGTGACCGAGCTCGAGCACTACGCGGTTGTCTCGCTCGAGCAGGAGGCGGCCGGCGCGCGGCCGCGGATCCTGCGCGGCGGCCTGTATGCGCGGCGGGCGGTGCTCGACCTCGTTCCCGATCTGGTCGATGGTTTCCTCACCGCACTCGAGGCCGGCCTCATGTACCGGCAGGCTGACCGGCCCCACGGGAGCAGGTTCTACCTGCGCTGGCCCGGAGTGCTGCCGTCGCCGGAGATTCTGCTGGACACGCTGCTCAAGGCAGCCGGAAAGACGGCGCACGCCGGAGAGCCGGCCGGAACGGCTGAGCTGCGGATGCTGCTGCACGTCCTGCACGCCGGCAGTCCCGCGGTTCTGCACATCGGACCGCTGGTCATCGAGCGCACCGCCGCCAGGCTGTCGGCCGGGATCGCGCCAGCAACCTGGCACGGCCTGAGCGACGAGCAGAAGAAGGCCGCGCTGGAGGGCAACGAGCCCGAGCTCATCACCCAGATCGATGCCAGCCGGGTTATCGACTGGCCGACAGAGCTGACCGCCTGACGACTGCGCGCCCGTCAGGCGGCGGTGAGCGGCGTGAAGCGGAAGCCAGCCGACCTGACCGCTATCGACATCGCGGCAGCGGGCAGACCCGTCGCGGGGTCAACATCCAGCCACACGCCGCCACCGAGCGACGGATCAAGCAGGACCACGATCTCGATGCTGTGAGCCGCGCGCATGCCGCTGCGCGCACCCTGGGGGCCGGTGTCGTCACTGACGCTGCGGAATGCCTGGCGGCGCGCATACGTCGTCAGCGCATCCATGCCGAGGAAAGGCCGGCCGCCTGCGATGACCGCAGCGGGTCCGCAGATCACCGCCGCATAGCGAACCGGCCACTCAGGGTCGTCCGGCGGCCCGGCCGCGTCCTGGTTAGCCGCGCTCTGATCGCCGACGTCCGGGGCCTGTGCCTGTGCCTGTGCCTGTGACCGGTTGGGCAGCCGAACAAAGCGCGTGGTGAGCGACTCGCCGTCGATGGCCGCGGTCGAGACATCCAGCATCAGCCGACCGCGCAGGGTAACGAAGGATACGTGGCCCGCCTCGGCGACTTGCTTCGGATCGGTCGCCGCCAGGGCGCCGAGCAGCAAGTCCGCCCTGTCCTCCTCGCTGCGGTCCGGGCCAGGCAGGTTCTGGCCGGGGATCGCCTCGGCCATCGCCCGCACGACGGCTTCGGTGATACCGCCGCCGGAGCCGAGCATCTCGGGACCGGCGGGGTTGAGCCGCTTTTGATGTGCACGCTCGGCGAAGTCGGCGAGCTGGTTGCGCAGTTCCTGCCGGAACGTCGGCGGCAGCGGCAGCCGTTCGGCCACGGCCTGTTCCCGTTTTTGCGCGAGCTCACGCGCGGCACGCTGGTCATCGGTGACGACCTCGCCCTCGATGACCGAGCCGTTCCCGGCGGACTCGGCCGGATCGGCTGATCCCAGCCCGGCCACGGCCCCGTCGCCGTCGGCCTCCGGCAGTTCTTCGGGCTCCCATCGCCCTATCCGCGGCACGCCGTCAAATGGCCACCAGCGAGACCGGCGAGGCTCCTGCGGCTCGGGAGGCAGTTGTTCTATGGTCATGACTGTCTATGGTCACCCGATATGGCATCTAGTGCAATCCCAGAGATGCTGGGGCTATTGACCGAGTACGTGCCGTGCGACATTCCGGCGGCAAGGGCCAGGCCATTCCGAGTAGTTTGTCCTATTTGAGGAGAGAAGGGGAGATTGACAATCTGCCCCGCCTGGCTTATATCCCGCTCCTGCTTGGTGCGGGCAGGCCGAGCGCTGCGCTGAGCGCATCGTCGGCGCGGGCCGCGGCGACCGCGTCCGCCGTGGTCCGCGTCTCCCAGCGTGGCACCGCCGACCTTGATTGCTCGCCGAGCGCGGCTACATCGGTGGCGAGTTTCTCGTCGGCCTGCACGAACCGGGTGATGTCGGCGAGCATGCTCCCGGTCGCGCCGGCGGTCAGCAGGTCGTAGTCGAGCCGGTCGAGAGCCGCCACGTAGGGCAAGTCGATGACAGCGACCTCGGGAGTTGTAGCTGTTGCATGGTCCACCGCGCGCAGCCGGGACTCCAATGTGCGCCCGGCAGCGACAACGCGCGACTCGTCGGCGGTGAACACCTGCCGCAGCTGGTCAGTGCCGTCCGGTGCAGCCGGACCCGCGAGGAAGGAGCCGACCTCGACCGCGAACGGCGTCCCCTCCTGGAACAGGAAGCCGTGTCCGGCGTCGGGGTACAGCAGCAGCTTGGCGCCCCGGATCCGGTCGGCGATCGCACGGTCGTTCGCGACGGCGTCGAGCTGGTCGTCGGTGCCGTCCGCCACCAGCGTGGGCACCGAGATCTGACCGGTCAGCCGGCCGGCCCGGTCGGTGCCGTGGAACCACGCGAGAGCCGCCTGCCCCTGCGCCGCGATCACAGCGGCGGAGACCGGCGCGGCTGCCGGGTATGCCGAACTCCCGGCGGCCGCCGCGTCGAACGCGAATACCTGATTGGCCGGATACAGCGCCGCCCTGACTAGCGTCATGTTGCCGCTGGTCAGGGCGTTGATCCTAGCCTGCGGCGGGATGACGGTGCCGGTGCCTGGGAACGTCGCGCACAAAACCAGGCGCTGCACCTGCGCCGGGTGCAGCACCGCGAGCGCCTGAGCGATCATGCCGCCCATCGAGTAGCCGAGCACGTCTGGCCGGCCCAGCCGCAGCGCGGCGATGAGTGCGCCTGTCTGGCTGGCCATCTTGTCGATCGTCAGCGGCGCAGCGAGCGGCTGCGTGTCGCCGATACCGGCGTTGTCGAAAATGACTACCCGGAAGCGGCGGGACAGCGTGTCGACAAACCGCGGGTCCCAGTCCGCCATCGTCCCGCCGTAACCCATGATCATGACTAGCGGCGGGCCGCTGCCTACCTCCCGGTATGCGACGGCGCCCAGCCTGGTGCGGGCGATCCGCACCGGCGCGGCGACGACGGAGCCCGCCGTCCCTGCGCGGCTGGCGGTGACGGCCGGTGCTCGGCTTGCGGACGCAGCGGCACTCGGTGCCGCGCTACCAAAGCCGACGCGTGCCGAGCCGCACGCGGTCAGCACGACCGCGACCGATGCCGCGACCAGCATCATCCCGCTGACCCCAGCTCGGCCGCTGCGTACCGTGCCGCTGCCGCGTCCGCCGCGAAGCAGTCCCGTCCGAGCCGGGCGCCGGCAGCCGCGTCGCACCAGGGCCGCAGCGCTCCAGCCCTGTCCCGCCGCGAACGTTCCGGCCCGTGCTCCTCGCTGCCCGCTCATGCGTGCCACCGTCCTTCGATACCGCGTAGCACAAACTTTGTGATGCAAAGTTATGATGCTTTGCGATGCAAAGTCAACAGCGTCCGCGGGCTTTCTCGCGCACAAGGAGGAGTCCGGGGCTGGCCTCGGCTACCTGCGTGGCGCCGCAGCTTGACCACGTCGGCCAGCAGCAGACCCCGACCGGGCGCGCGGTGGCCGCGCAGTGATACGCGCCGGCCTAGTTGTGCAGCACCGCCGCGCCGCTGAACCGGCCGTGCTCCAAGTCGGCGAGCGCGTCGTCGGCGCGCTCCATCGGGTATGGCACCGTCGTCGGCCGGATGCCGAACCGCGCGGCCAGTGCGAGGAACTCCTCCCCGTCCCGCCGGGTGTTCGCGGTGACGCTGCGCACCTCGCGTTCGGAGAACAGCTCGTCGGCGTAGTGGAGCACGGGGATGTCAGAGAGCCAGATGCCGGCGATTGCCAGCGTGCCACCGCGGTCCAGCGCGCGCAGCGCCACCGGCACCAGCTCGCCTGCCGGGGCGAACAGGATCGCGCCATCGAGCGGCTCGGGCGGGGTGTCCGCGGCGTCGCCGACCGAATCCGCGCCGAGCTCGGCCGCAAGCTTGCGGTTGCCCTCGCCTCGGGTCAGCACGTGCACCCGCAGTCCCTGGTGCAGCGCGACCTGAGCGATGATGTGCGCGCTGCCGCCGAAGCCGTAGATGCCGAGCCGGCCGCCCGGCGGCACTTGCGCGCGCTGCAGCGCCCGGTATCCGATGATGCCCGCGCAGAGCAGCGGCGCGGCGTGCTCGTCGTCGAGCGCCTCGGGTAGCGCGTAGACGTACGCCTCGTCGGCCACGCACGCATCCGCGTATCCGCCGTGCACGTCCCACCCGGTGAACGTGGGCGAAAGGCACAGGTTCTCCGCGCCGCGCCGGCAGAACGGGCAGCTGCCATCGGTGCCGCCCAGCCACGGCACGCCGACCCTGGCTCCGACGCCAAAGCGGCTCGCGCCGTCACCCAGCGCGTCAATCCGGCCGACGACCTCGTGCCCGGGCGTGATCCCTGGGTGCTTCGGCGGCAGGTCACCCTCGGCCAGGTGCAGGTCGGTGCGGCAGACTCCGCAGCAAGTGACCCTAATCCGTGCCTGGCCGGGTCCGGGCTCCGGCAGGGCACGCTCGGTCCGGCGCAGCGGCCGCTCGTCGACGGGCGCAGTGTGGTCGACCACCCAGGCGCGCATGTATCCCCCTAATTCGACAACCCTGCCCACAACCGTCAGCGCAGCGAGGTCCACCGCGGTCCGATGACGTCCCAGTCCCGCTCCCAGGCCGCCATCCGGCGCCGGTTAACGGCCGCCCGGGCACCCACCGCGGCCAGTGCCAGCAGTACTGCCAGCCCGGCGACGGTAGCGAGGACCGCGTTGGCGATCCCGTCAAGCACGTCGTCGTGGCTCAGCGGCGGATGGGTGACCTGGCCCGACCCGGTCACCCAGATGGTCACCCGCTGCCCGGCCCTGGCGTTCAGCCCGACCGCGATGACACCGGTCCGCGACTTTCCGCCGGGAATGTCCCACCGAGCATTGACCCAGGCTGCGTCCCACCCGCCGTCCTGGCTGTTCAGCCCGGCAGACGCGCTCTGTTCCAGCACCGCCTGGACCGGATGCCAGGTCCGCTCGGAACGCTGCTCGCTCAGCGCGGCTGCGTCCGCGATGCGCCCGGTCATGATGCTCAACAGCGGTGCGGCGACGAGGAACAGCACCACGAGGCCGGTCATGATTACAACCTCGGCGTCGTCGATCCGCCGCCGGAGTGGATTGCGCGCGCAGCCCCGTGCCCGGTTTGCCAGTGGATGTCGCAGTGACACCAGCGGCACCTCCGATCCA
>JASHSZ010000453.1 GCA_030040815.1 Streptosporangiaceae bacterium | reverse complement strand
GGTTCGTCACTTCCTGCGCGACGACGATCTGTCGCCCGCCGAGCAGACGCGAGTACTGGCGCTAGCGGCGGAGCTGAAGGCGAAGCCGCTGTCACGGCGGCCGCTAGCGGGCCCGCGAGCGGTGGCCGTGCTGTTCGACAAGCCGTCGCTGCGCACCCGGGTATCGTTCTCGGTCGGCATCGCCGAGCTGGGCGGGTACCCGCTGGTGATCGACACGGGCGGCACGCACGCCGGCCGGGGTGAGAGCGTCGAGGACGTAGCCAGGGTGCTGTCGAGGCAGGTCGCCGTCATCGCCTGGCGCACCTTCGGCCAGGACCAGGTGGCGGCGATGGCGGCCGCCAGCAGCGTCCCGGTCGTCAACGCGCTGACCAACGAGTTCCATCCCTGCCAGGTCCTGGCAGACCTGCTGACGATCAGGCAGGCCTACGGCAGGCTGGCAGGCCTGACCTTGACGTTCCTCGGCGACGGAGCGTCCAACATGGCGCACTCCTACCTGCTCGGCGGTGCGACGGCCGGGCTGCACGTGCGGATCTGCGCGCCGGAGGCATACTGGCCGTCTGCCGAGGTGGTGGGCACCGCCGTGAGCATCGCGGACCGCACGGGCGGCTCGATACTGCTGACCGCAGACACGACGACGGGGTGCACGGACGCCGACGTGCTCGCCACCGACGTGTGGACCTCCATGGGCCAGGAGGGCCAGGAAGGCGACAGGTCCGAGGCCATGCTGCCGTACTCGCTGGATTCCGCGAAGCTGGCGGCGGCCAGCCAGGGCTGCCGCGTGCTGCACTGCCTGCCCGCCCACCGCGGCCAGGAGATCACGGCAGAGGTCATCGACGGTCCCGCAAGCCTGGTGTTCGACCAGGCGGAGAACCGGCTGCACGCACAAAAGGCACTGTTGTGCTTCCTGCTCGAACCGGCGGGCGCATGATGACGAGCCCGCTGACCAAGGCGGCCAGGCACGCGCAGATCGCGGCGATCCTCGGCCAGAAGCCAGTCCGCTCCCAGGAGGAGCTGGCGGAGCTGCTCGGCGCGCGCGGCGTGCGGGTCACCCAGGCCACGCTGTCGCGCGACCTAGAGGAAATCGGCGCCATCAGGCTGCGCGGCGCTGACGGCGTGCTGGTGTACGCGCTGCCGGGGGAGCCGGGCCCCGGCGGCGTCTCCGGGGCGCCGGGAGCACTGGCGGGCGGGCCGTTCGCCCCGTCGGCTGCCGATCCGGCGGCCCGGCTCGCGCGACTAGCCGCCGAGCTGCTCATCTCCGCGGAGGCGAGCGCGAACCTGGTGGTGCTGCGCACGCCCGCGGGTGCAGCGCAGCTGCTCGCGTCGGCCATCGATCATGCCGACTGGGCGACCGTGCTCGGCACCGTGGGCGGAGACGACACCGTGCTGGTCATCTCCCGCGATCCGACCGGCGGAGCCGAGCTTGCGTCTGCCCTGCTCGCGCTGGCGTCCCGACCCGGCCACGCGGCCGACCGCCGGGACGCGGCGCGCTAGTCGCCGGCGGACGGCGCGGAATGATCGCGGACGCGGGCTATCACGTCGGCCGCGAGCAGCTCGAAGGCGGCGACCTGCGCCGGAACGGCCTGGGTGAGCATGACCGGCCGGCCCTGATCGGCGTCGGCGGCGGTCACCGGGCTGAACGGAACGCTGACCAGCCGGTCCACCAGGCCCCAGATGCTCTCATCCGCTGGGGCGGCCGGGAACAGGGGCGTGACCTGGCCGCAGTGCGCGCAGATCAGGCCGCTGAAATTCTCCACGCCGCCGAGCGTCACCACCTTCCGGCGGCGCAGGTCGGCGAGCAGGCGGCGGACTTCAGAGTGCGCGATCACCTGGGGCGTGACCACCACGAGGACGTACACGGGGCGGCTGTGCAGCGCGAACACGAACTGCTGGACGTCAGCGATGCCCGGCGGCAGGTCGACCACCAAGAAGTCCGGGTGCTGCCACTCGGTGTCGGCGATGAGCCGGCGCACCAGCAGCTGGGCGAGGTTGGCCTCCAGGCCCAGGCCCTGGTTGTCACCGATGAGGAACGCCGCCGACGCGATCTGGATGCCGTACCGCTCGATGGCTTGCAGCCGCGCCTGCGGTCTGCCGCGAGCGGTGAACAGGGTCAGGTCACGGGCGTCCTCGCGGCGCCGTACGCCGAGCATCCTCGGCACGTCCGGCCCGTACAGGTCGGCGTCTACCACGCCGACGCGCCGGCCGGCCCCGGCAAGCGCGAGTGCCAGGTTCACCGCGACCGTTGTCTTGCCGACACCGCCCTTGCCACTCGCCACGGCGATGACGGGAACGGCGTCGGGATCGGTGCTGCTGGCTTCGGCGGGAATGTCCGCACCTCCACTCTGGCGGGCTTGCACAGGTACAGCGGATATTGTCGCAACTGTGCCAGCGGACAGGGAGTGCGTGATGGCGGGTGAGACGGAGCGGGCAGCCAGACAGCCAGTCCGGCTATGGGGCGGCCGGTTCGAGTCCGGGCCTGCCGAGGCGCTCGCCAGGCTGTCGGTGAGCGTGCAGTTTGACTGGCGTCTCGCCCCGTATGACCTGCTCGCATCGCGGGCCCACGCACGCGTGCTGCACAAGGCAGGCCTGCTGACCGATACCGAGCTGGTGCGGATGCTCGCCGCGCTCGACGACCTCGGCCGGGCCTGCCAGGCCGGTACGTTCCGGCCGACGGCCGCCGACGAGGACGTGCACACCGCGCTGGAGCGCGGCCTGCTGGAGCGCGCGGGACAGCTCGGCGGCAAGCTGCGGGCGGGCCGCAGCCGCAACGATCAGGTGGCCACCGACCTGCGGCTGTATCTGCGCGACCACGTCCGGATCATCACGGCCCGGCTCGCCGAGCTTGAGCTGGCGCTGATCGGCCAGGCCGATCGGCACGCGGACACCCCGGCTCCGGGTATGACGCACCTGCAGCACGCACAGCCGATCCTGCTCGCCCACCAGTTGCTCGCGCACGTCCAGGCGTTCGCGAGGGACGCCAGTCGGCTCCGGGACTGGGACGGCCGCGCAGCCATCAGCCCGCTCGGCATGGGGGCGCTGGCCGGCTCATCGCTGCCGCTCGACCCGGAGGCCGTCGCGGCCGAGCTGGGATTCGCCGCCGCGGCCGACAACTCGGTCGACGCCGTCAGCGACCGGGACTTCGCCGCCGAATTCTGCTTCGCCGCGGCGCTGGTCGGCGTCCACCTGTCCCGGTTGGGCGAGGAGATCGTGCTGTGGTCGACGCACGAGTTCGGCTGGGTGGAGGTCGACGATGCCTACGCGACCGGATCATCGATCATGCCGCAGAAGAAGAATCCAGACGTCGCCGAGCTGGCTCGCGGCAAGGCAGGCCGGCTGATCGGCAACCTGACCGGGCTGCTCGCCACGCTCAAGGGGCTGCCCCTCGCCTACGACCGGGATCTCCAGGAAGACAAGGAGCCCGTCTTCGACGCCGTGGACACGCTGCTGACCGTGTTGCCGGCGATGGCGGGCCTCGTGGCGACGCTGCGGTTCCACGCCGAGCGGCTGACCGCCACCGCCGCCGCCGGGTACGCCCTGGCCACCGACCTCGCCGAGCTGCTGGTCCGGCGCGGCGTGCCGTTCCGGGAAGCGCACGAGGTCGTCGGGCACCTGGTGGTCTGGTGCCAGGTGCACGACTGCGAGCTGTCCGACGTCAGCGACGAGGACCTGGCCAAGGTGTCGCCGCTGCTGACGCCGGACGTGCGCGACGTACTCACGGTGTCCGGCGCGATCGCAGCTCGGGCCGGCCGGGGCGGCACCGCTCCGGCGCGGGTGGCCGAGCAGCTGGCCCGGCTGCGGCAGGACGTGCAGGTCCAGGCTGCCTGGGCGGCCTGCGAGTAGCGGCCGGTACCTCGACGACCGGCCAGAGTAACTGGCTGCAAGGCAGTCACCAGGCAGAGCTGGCCCGGTGGCGTGCCGTGCGGACCGCGGGAGCTTCGCTCAGGCCGGCGCAACGGGGAAGGCCCGCTCGTCGTTGCTGCCGCCGCGGAGCTGCCGGGCGACGAACTTCAGCGCGGCGCTGATCTCCGCAGCCGGGATGTCGAGGTGCCTGCCGGGGCTGGCGTGCAGCGTCTTGCGCGGCGACGCCAGCAGGTCGAACAGCGCTAGCCCGTCGTCGCGCGGATAGAGCTCATCGTCCCACTGCACCAGGAACAGCACGGGCACCGTGACGCCGCGCGCCGCCTCGGCGACCCCGGCTGGGCCGGTCTCGGCCGAGTAGCCAAACAGCCCGAGCGCAGCGGCGCTGATGCGGTCCTCGGCCGCCGTCAGCGGCAGGCCGGACCGGGTGCCGAGGGACAGGCCGAAGTACCCGGCGGGGCCCCCGCTTACCTCGGGCCGGCCCTGCGCCGCGTCGAGCGCCGCGCGCCAGTCCGCGACGGCCTCCGTGGTCGCGACGGCGTTGCGTGCCCGCCAGCCGTCGAGTCCGAGGCGGCTACGGCGCTCGGTCGCTGACAACCCGACCTCGTCCGGTGGGGTCCGGTCGCCGTGGAATGGCAGGTCGATGGATACGACCGCGCAGCCCAGCGCCGTCAGCTCGCGGGCGGCGCGCACCGCGATCGGCGCTTCCTTGTGGCCGCCCGCGCCGTGCCCGACCAGCACGGCCGGCCAGGGGCCGGCGCCGTCCGCCGGCAGCCACAGGGTGGCGGGCACTGGGGCGCCGGACCGCTGAGCCGGCAGCGGCACCCGGCGCGGCTCCGGCCCTTCCTGGCCGGGCCCGGCTGCCGCGCCGAACATCTCCACGGACTGGAAAGCTGCGTCAGGCACGCCGTCCACGCTAGTGCCGACCGCCGCTCGACGGGAGCGGCTCTGGCTGTCACGCCAGCGACAGTAAGGCCGCTCCCGTCAAGATCCATTCGTGCTGGCAGCTCGCTAGTTCTGGCTACGCTCTGACCGTGCACAATCAGGACGCGACGGAGCGGCTGCCCCGCGAGTTCTTCGGCAGGCCGGCCACCGAGGTGGCGCCGGACCTGCTGGGCTGCGTGCTGTGGCACGCCAGTCCGGCGGGACTGGTGGCCGCCCGGCTCGTGGAGGTCGAGGCATACCGGGGCGCGATCGATGCGGCGTCGCACTCCTACCGTGGCCGGACCGCCCGCAACGCCGTCATGTTCGGACCACCCGGCCACGCCTATGTGTACTTCACCTACGGGATGCACTACTGCGTGAACCTGGTCTGCCAGCCCGCCGGCCTGGC
>JASHSZ010000452.1 GCA_030040815.1 Streptosporangiaceae bacterium | reverse complement strand
GTATGGGAAGCACGGGAACGGCGCGCCCGGCGCCGGCCCGGCCCGCACGGGGGAGCAATCAGCGATGCGTACGGCGCAGCCATCGGCCCGCGAGTGTGCCCCGCCGCCGAACTACTGCCTCCGGTACCGGCCTGCGGCGCGGCAAGCCGAGGCCATCGACACCTCCGCGGGGCACCTCGGCTTCCGCTGCATCGTGCGTCCGCCCGTCGGCGGCCAGTGACCGAGGGCGGCGGCGCCGCAGGATCAGACGAGCCCGCCGAGACCGAGCCGGAGGCGCGGTTCACGCTCGCCAATCGGCGGACGTTCCTCGCCTGGAGCCGGACCGCGCTGGCGCTGGTCGCCGCGGGTCTCGCCTCCGTGCAGCTCTGACCGCGCGCCGGGCGGTCGGCGGGCCGACCGGACGGCGGACGAGGCCCGCCGGACAGCCGACGCAGAGCACCGCCGCGACATCCTAACGCTTTCGTGGCCGCAAAAGGTGCAATCCGGGCGCAGAAATGACTGCAGCCGTCAGGGTGTTCGCAGACGACTCACCGGGAGTCGCCTTCGCTCGTCAGTCCGACTTCCCGACCAGCCGGCGGGCGGCGTCGGCGATGTGCCGCGCGTCGATGCCGGCCGCGTCCAGCAGTTCCGCTGGCGTGCCCGAGCCGGGCATCTCCCGTACCGCGAGGTGGGCGATCGACAGTTCCGCTCGGCCAGCCTCGGTGAGCGCGTCGACCACGGCGGAGCCGACGCCACCCTCCGGGTGGTGGTCCTCGGCGACGACAATCCGACCGCCGGTCGCCGCGGCCGCCGCCGTCAGCACGCGGACGTCGACCGGCTTGACCGAGTACAGGTCGATGACTCGCGCGCTGATCCCGTCGGCGTGCAGCGCGTCGGCCGCCGCCAGGCACTCGTGCAGCGTCACGCCCGCGCCGATGAGCGTTACCTTGTCGGCGTCCGTGCTGCGGAGCACCTTCGCGCCGCCGACTGGGAACGACTCGTTCGCGGTGTACAGCACCGGGTAGGCACCCCGCGTGGTGCGCAGGTACGAAATCCCGTCCCGGTCGGCCATGGCGGCGACTAGCGCCGCAGCGCTGGTCGCGTCGCTCGGATATAGCACGGTAGAGCCGTGCACCGCGCGCATCATCGCCAGGTCCTCGAGCGCCATCTGCGACGGACCGTCGGCACCGATCTCGACGCCGGCGTGCGAGCCCGAGAGCTTGATGTTGGCCTGCGAGATCGAGGCCATCCGGATGAAGTCGTAGGCGCGGGTGAGGAACGCGGCGAACGTCGAGGCGAACGGCCGGTACCCACGCACGCTGAAGCCCACGGCGGCCGCGATCAACTGCTGCTCGGCGATGTACATCTCGAAGTAGCGCTCGGGGTACTCGTGCGCAAACTGATCGGCAAAGGTGGAGTTGCTCACCTCGCCGTCCATGGCGACGACGTCGCGGCGCGCGCCGAGCGCGGCCAGCGCCTCGCCGTAGGCTTTCCGGGTGGCGACCTTGTCCCCGACCGTGTAGACGGGCAGCTGCACCTTCTCCGCGCCGTCGGCTCTGGCGGCCGGATGACCCGCACCCGACACCGACGCATCCGGCTTGGGACCGCGCACGACCAGGTTCCGCTCGCCGCCCAGCTCGATGATCGCGCGCTCGGCCATGTCTTTGGGCAGCGGCCGGCCGTGCCAGCCCTCGGCGTCCTCGACCTCCGAGAAGCCGCGGCCCTTGCGGGTCCGGGCCAGGATGACTGCAGGCTGGTCACGGCCGAGGTCGACCGCTTCGCGCATCGCCCGGTCGATCGCGCTGAGGTCATGCCCGTCGATCGAGAACACCCTGGCGCCGAACGCGGACATCCGCCGGCTGTAGGTCTCGGTGTCCCACGACAGCTCGGTCGGACCGCGCTGGCCCAGCCGGTTCACATCGACCATCACGATCAGGTTGGACAGCTTGTAGTGCGAGGCCTTGTCGAACGCCTCCCAGATGGACCCCTCCGCCAGCTCGCTGTCGCCGCACAGCACCCAGACGCGGTAGGGAATCTCGTCGACGTACTTTCCGGCGAGCGCCACCCCGACGCCGTCGGGCAGGCCCTGGCCGAGCGAGCCGGTCGCCACGTCGACCCACGGCAGCGCCGGCGTCGGGTGACCCTCAAGCCGCGATCCGAACCGGCGGTAGCCGGTCATCAGCTCGTCGTCGGAGATCACCCCGACTGCCTTGTACACCGAGTAGAGCAGCGGCGACGCGTGCCCCTTGGAAAAGATCAGGTGGTCGTTGCCCGGATTCGCCGGGTCGTCCCAGTCGTAGCGCAGGTGCCGGCCGATGAGCACCGCCAGCAGGTCGGCCGCCGACATGCTGGACGTCGGGTGCCCCGACCCGGCGGATGTGCTCGAACGAACGGAGTCAACGCGGAGCTGCTGAGCGAGTTCGCCTGCTGCGGCGAGGTCGATGTCGGTCTTGACGGCGGTCGGGACAGCCACGAGTACCTCCTGGTCTCCAGCGCACGTACTACCCAGGCTAGGCCGCCACACCGGCGGGCGTCCCGGTAGCCCTAGTCTCGACCCATGGCCTTTGAGGGGAACGAGGCCGACCCACTGCCCGGCTTGCTGGCACGCTGGCAGTCCGACCTCGCGGCGTGGGCGATCCCCGCGCACATCACCGCCGCCGTCGAGCAGTCGCCGTGGGTGCTGCCACGTCAGGTCTTCGCCCGGCGGGCTGACAGGGTGGCCGCGACTCCGGCCGGGCCGTCCTACGAGCGAGCCTGGGGTGCACTCGATCCGCCGGGCAGCGTCCTCGACGTCGGCTCTGGAGCCGGGGCCGCCAGCCTCGCGCTGCTGCCGCGGTGCACGATGCTCACCGCGGTCGACGCCGAGCCGGACATGCTCGACCTGCTTGCCGAGCGAGCCCGGGCCGCGGGCGTCCCGGCGCGGCTGGTGCCCGGCCGGTGGCCGGACGTGGCCGCTCAGGCTGGCACTGCCGACGTCGTGACCTGCCACCACGTGCTCTACAACGTGCCCGAGATCGAGCCGTTCCTCACCGCGCTCACCGCTGCGGCACGCCGGATCGTCGTGGTCGAGCTCTCGGCCGCCCACCCCCTGGTCAGCCTCAACCCGCTCTGGCTGCGGTTCCATGGCCTGGTCCGGCCCGTCCGACCGACCGCCGACGACCTGCTGGCGATCCTTACCGCGATGGGAGTGCGCGCCCGCTCGCGGCGCTGGTCCCGGCCCGAGAGCAGGGACTACGGGAGCCTCGCCGAGCTCACCGACGTCACTCGGCGGAGGCTCTGCCTGCCTCCGGAGCGGGCAGCCGAGGTCACGGCGGCGCTGACTGACCTCGGGATAGACCCCGACCACCCGGTTGACCTGGGCTCATCCGGGCGCCAGGACGTCACCATCTGGTGGGAAGGGCTCCCCAGCGATTTGGCCATCGGAGCGTCCAGCAGGTAGAGACGATGGGGACAGCGGACGGTGATGGGCGGACTCTCATGAGCGAATGGCCAGATGGCTGGTTCCGCGGCGGACAGGGCGAGGACCGGCAGGCAACCGATGACGCAGGCCCCAGCGGGACCAGCCGCGGGCCGGCCGACCAGCGGACGGCCGCGCCGCCCGGAACCTGGCCGGATCAGCCCCCGGTGTCCACGCGCGGCGGGCTTTCGACGCCCCCGCGCACGCCCGTCCGCTACCCGTCCGGATCCGGCGGACCGCGCCGATACGGCGGACCGCGCTCGCGGCGCTGGCTGCGGCCGCGCCGGATCGTCGGCGTACTCGCGGCTGTGGTCGTGCTGGCCCTGGTCGCGACCGTGGCAACCTACTTCTACCTCAACAGCAAGCTCAACCGCAGCGACATCCTGGCCGACTACCCCGGTCGCCCGGCGCCGGGGTCCGGCACGAACTGGCTGATCGCGGGGTCGGACAGCCGCCAGGGGCTGACCCCGGCGCAGATGCGCGAGTACTCCACCGGGCAGCTCCAGACCAGCGTGAATGGTCTGTCCGACACAATCATGATTCTGCACATCCCGGCCGGCGGCGGCAGGCCGATCCTCGTCAGCGTGCCGCGCGACTCGTACGTGAACATCCCCGGCGTCGGCATGGACAAGATCAACGCTGCGTTCTCCATCGGCGGGCCCGCCCTGCTGGCGAAGACCATCCAGAGCGACACCGGGCTGTACATCAATCACTTCATGGACATCGGCTTCGGCGGCTTCGTCAACGTGGTCAACGCGGTCGGCGGCGTGCGGATGTGCCTACCGACCGCGATCCAGGATCAGGCGTCCGGGCTGAACCTCCCGGCCGGCTGCCAGGTGCTCGACGGCGGCCAGGCACTCGCCTGGGTCCGCGACCGGCACAGCTTCGCGACCCAGGACCTGCAGCGCGAGCAGGACCAGCGCATCTTCCTGTCCGCGCTGCTGCGCAAGATGACCAGCGCGGGGGTGATACTCAACCCGTTCCGGGTGCTACCCGCGGCGACCGGAGTCGTGAGCAACCTCACCGTCGACCAGGCCACCCAGCTGTACCAGCTGCTGTCGGCGGGTCGCGCGCTGCGGGATCCGCTCACCACCACGGTCCCTGTCGCTAACGCGAACTACTACACCGCGGCTGGCGACTCGGTGTTGTGGAATTCCACGGCCGCCACGCAGCTGTTTACCGACCTGCAGACCGGCCAGCCGGTGCCGGCGAGCCTCATAACCGGGTCGACCCTGGGCTAGTTGCCCTGGCCTGGGACCGGCCGCCGGGCCGGCGTCCGGCCAGTTCGTCACGGTCAGCGCCGCCGTCGCTCGGCCCGGCGCCCGCGCCGTTGGTCAGCGGGCCGTCGACGGGCTGCCAGCAGGAGAACGCGTGGCCGAAAGTGTCGCTGGCCAGGGCCGACTCCTCCGCCCGGCACCGGTCGGTCGGCAACTCCACCGAGCCGCGTTACCGGTTACGAACCAGCGTTTTTACGCCTCAGGCCAGCCGGATGCGAGGGTCGGCGACAGTCAGCGCGACGTCGGCCACGAAGTTGCCGACCACCGTCAGCACGGCTCCGACGAGCGTGTAGGCAAGCAGGATCGGATAGTCCTCGTTCAGCAGCGCGTTGTAGAAGAGCAGGCCCAGGCCGTTGTAGTTGAAGAAGAACTCGGCGATGAGATTCCCGGCCAACAGGGCCGGGATGGACAGTCCGATCAGCGTTAGCATCGGCAGGCAGGCGTTGCGGACAAGGTGCCGCCACAGTACGAGGCGCTCAGGGAGGCCCTTCGCCCTGGCTGCTTT
>JASHSZ010000451.1 GCA_030040815.1 Streptosporangiaceae bacterium | reverse complement strand
AGCTCGCCATCCCTGGTGAGGTGAAATCCGGTCTTCGCTTCGACGGTTGTCGTGCCGCTCAGCAGCCAGGACCGTAGCCGGTCGCGCACGCCGCTGCACAGCGTCCAGGGATCGGTGCCGCGGGTGATCGTCACGGTCGACGCGACGCCGCCGCCGGCCGCGGTGATCTCCGCTGCGGACGAGCCGCCCGAGCGCATAGCGAGCTCGGCCCACCGGTTCCCGGCGTAGACGGGATGGCTGTGCGAGTCGATCAGGCCAGGCGTGACGAGTGCGCCGCCCAGATTCTCGAAGCGATCGACGTCCACGATGTTGTCGACCACGCCGGGAACGCTCGACGGCAGCTCGGCAGCCGGGCCAACCCACGCGATGCGGTCACGGTGCAGCAGCATCGCCGCGTTGCTCACGATCTCCGAGCCAGTCCAAAGCCGGCCAATGTTGGTCAGCAATCGCACGCTCATGTGGCCCAGCCCCCCAGCACGGCCCCGCCCGCCAATCTGACACAGCCCCGTCGCCCGCGGCTCCGCGCGGATGAGCGGCCCTTCATCCGATCTCCCACACCGAACTGCTCGCACGGCAGAGCTCATAGGTCACGATGGGCGAACATATCGGTTGAGTCACCGTATGGCAGCAGCCGAAAGAATGTAAAGGGCTTTCGCGATCGGCTTACTTAACGCCCGGCGGAGGCCATCCTAATGGTCGCGTCCGCCCACTCACAGCGGCCGGCGCGCCAGGCCCATTAAGTCCCCTTCGGACCGACTGGCGAGCGCCGGGGCGCGCTGGAGTTCGCTCGCGTTCTGCCTGGCAGGAAGCTTGCACTGGAAGCGAGCATGTTCCGGTATTTATTACGCGATCACATTCATCTGCACGTGCGCTCTGCAAATGCACCGGGAATTCTGCGATAGAGCGCACGCGCTAACGGCGGCGGTTAATGGGGCAGCGGCGCCGGGCCGACGCGCTCGAGTTCGGCGGCGAGTCCGAGCGGGACCCGCGCGGTCAGCTCGGTGCCGTCCGCGCTGTGCGCCACGGCAAGCACCTCGCCCTCGTCGTGCGCCCGCGACAGCAGGTCGCCGCGACTGTAGGGGACCACGACGCAGACCTCGCGGTACTGGCGTGGCAGCAGGCGCTCGATGTCGGCGAGCAGCTGGTCGATACCGTAGCCGGTGCGGGCCGACACGACGACCGACGCCGGCTCGGCCAGGCGCAGCCCCTCCACCTCGATCGGGTCAGCGCTGTCCGCCTTGTTGATCACGACAAGCTCCGGCACGTCAGCCGCACCGATCTCGGCCAGCACCTCCCGCACGGCTGCCAGCTGCGACTTGGGGTCGACGTCCGAGCCGTCGACGACATGCAGGATGAGGTCGGCATCGGCCACCTCTTCCAGGGTGGACCGGAACGCGTCGACCAGCTGATGCGGCAGGTGCCGGACAAAGCCGACCGTGTCGGTGAGCGTGTAGGGCCAGCCGGACGGGGTCCTGGCTCGGCGGACAGCCGGGTCGAGCGTGACGAACAGCGCGTCGTCCACCAGCACCTGAGCGCCAGTCAGCCGATTGAGCAGGCTGGACTTGCCAGCGTTGGTGTACCCGGCGATCGCGACCGACGGCACCGCGTGGCGCTGCCGCTGGCCGCGCTGCACCTCACGGCCGACCGACATCTCGCCGATATCCCGGCGCAGTCGCGAGATCCGTGACCGGATTCGCCGGCGGTCTGTCTCGATCTTGGTCTCGCCAGGTCCGCGGGTACCGATGCCCCCGCTGCCGCCGACGCGGCCACCCGCCTGCCGGGACAGCGACCCGCCCCAGCCGCGCAGCCGCGGCAGCAGGTACTGCAGCTGGGCGAGCTCGACCTGAGCCTTGCCCTCCTTGCTGCGGGCGTGCTGAGCAAAGATGTCCAGGATCAGCGCGGTCCGGTCGACCACCTTGACCTTGACCGTGCCCTCCAGCTGGCGGAGCTGGCCTGGCGTCAGCTCGCCGTCGCAGATCACGGTGTCCGCGCCCGTCGCGGCGACGATCTCGGCCAGTTCCCTGGCCTTGCCCGCGCCGACGTAGGTCGCGGCGTCCGGTCGGCTGCGCCGCTGCACGAGCGCGTCGAGCACCAGCGACCCTGCCGTCTCCGCGAGCAGCGACAGCTCCCGGAGCGAGTTCTCGGCCGTCGCCTGCGTGCCGTCGGTCCAGACTCCCAGCAGCACGACCCGCTCCAGCCGTAGCGCGCGATATTCGACCTCGCTGATGTCTTGCAGTTCGGTCGACAGGCCCGCTACGCGCCGCAGCGCGTTCCGGTCCGCCAGGTCAAGCTGGCCGGCCGAAACTTCAGGCTCGGGCGGTAGGTCAGCGAGCGCGTCCCAGCTCTCGTCGCTCTCGTCGCGGCCGGGACGGTCGTGTGATTGTGCGGTCATTCCACCTCTGTTGAGCGGGCCAGCAGGACGGCTGCATGTCCCGAATAATGATGTATATGGCTAATTGCGTGCTCTCATGGCGTCCGTATGGAACCGGCGGCGCCCACGGTTACAGGGCTGATGCTGCCATTGCTCCGAGTAACTCCACACCTCAATTAACACGCAGCGCTGCCCGGATGTGCCCGCCGACCCCCGCACACCTCTCCGAGCGCCTCGCCGGCCATCGGCGAATGCAGCGGCCTCGTGAGCGGACGCCTGGGCGCGGCTGGGGCTGCGGGCTCGGTCCGATCGTGTGCCGCCGCCCGGCATGAGTTAGCGTCTGGGCGAGAGTCTGGTAGCAACTCAGGTGGCCGGAAGGCCCGGGCGTTGAGGAGGATGCGCGATGAGTGGCGTGGAGATTGCTGGCCCGGCTGGCGCCCAGTTCGACGAGATTCTCACCCCGGACGCGGTGGAGCTGATCGCGGCGTTGCAGCGTGAGCTCGGAGCGCGCCGCCAGGAGTTGCTGGCGGCCCGCGCCCGTCGGCAGGAGCAGCTCTCTGCGGGCGCGATGCTGGACTTCCTGCCAGAAACCGCGGCCATTCGCGCAGACGCTTCGTGGCGAGTCGCCCCGCCCGCGCCTGGCCTGGTGGACCGGCGCGTCGAGATCACCGGCCCGACGGACAAGAAGATGACGATCAACGCGCTCAACTCTGGCGCCAAGGTCTGGCTAGCCGACTTCGAGGACGCCAACACGCCCCTGTGGGAGAACATGATCGGCGGGCAGCTCAACCTCAGGGATGCGCTGGACCGGACGATCGACTTCACCAGCGAGGAAGGCAAGTCCTACCAGCTGCGGCCGGATGAGGAGCTCGCCACGATCGTCGTGCGGCCCCGCGGCTGGCATCTGCCGGAGAAGCACCTGCTCATCGACGGCGAGCGCGCCTCCGGCAGCCTGGTGGACTTCGCCCTGTACTTCTTCCACTGCGCACAGCGGCAGCTCGACAAGGGCAAGGGCCCGTACTTCTACCTGGCCAAGATTGAGAGCCACCTGGAGGCCAGGCTGTGGAACGACGCGTTCGTGCTCGCTCAGGACGCCCTCGGCATCCCGCAGGGCACGATCCGCGCGACGACGCTGATCGAGACCATCCCGGCCGCGTTCGAGATGGACGAGATCCTCTACGAGCTGCGTGACCACAGCGCCGGGCTGAACGCCGGGCGGTGGGACTATCAGTTCAGCATCATCAAGAAGTTCCGGACCAGAGGACGGGACTTCGTGCTGCCGGACCGGAACGCGGTCACGATGACAGCTCCGTTCATGCGTGCCTACACCGAGCTGCTGGTCAAGACCTGCCACGCCCGCGGGGCGCACGCGATGGGCGGCATGGCCGCGTTCATCCCGAGTCGGCGCGACGAGGCGGTCAACGCCGTGGCGCTGGCCAAGGTCAGGGACGACAAGACCCGCGAGTCCCGGGACGGCTTCGACGGATCCTGGGTCGCGCACCCGGACCTGGTGCCAGTCTGCCAGGAGGTCTTCGACGGCGTGCTCGGCGCCGAGCCGAACCAGCTCGCCAAGCAGCGGCCGGACGTGCACGTGACCGCCGCGGAGATGCTCGCGATCAGCAAGACGCCGGGCGAGGTCACCGAGGCAGGGCTGCGCAATAACGTCAGCGTGGGGCTTCAGTACCTGGCTAGCTGGCTCGCCGGGAACGGCGCGGTGGCGATCTTCAACCTGATGGAGGACGCGGCGACCGCGGAGATAGCCCGGTCGCAGGTCTGGCAGTGGCTGCACAACGACATCGCGCTGGCCGAAGGCCCGACGGTCACTAGGGAGCTGGTGGAGCAGATCATCGACGAAGAACTAGCCACCATCTATGCGCAGCTCGGCCCGGCCTACGACGCGGCCCGGTTCGACCAGGCCAGGTCGCTGTTCACCGAGGTCGCGCTCGCCGACGACTACGCCGAGTTCCTGACCCTGCCCGCCTATGAGCGCATGCCGTAACCGGGCGGGTGACCGCCCAGGGAGGGAACGACCGTCCCTCCCGCGGCGGCCGTATCCCGCCGCGCCGTGACCTCGCCGCGCCGCGTGGCCCGTGCGCGTCGACTCGCTCAGCGAGGATCTGACCGGCTACCACCAGATCGCGGCGGCGTGTGACCGCCTGTACCCCCGGCTGCACGCTGCCCTGGCGGAGCGCGGCATCCCATTCGACGGCCGGTCGCTCGCCCTGTGCGAGGACCGGCGATGAGGCATGGCCGCTTCGGATCACGACCGCGCCGCACGTCCCGGTCGGCCTGACGGACGGCGATGGTCTGATCACGACGGAGCTACCAGCCGTCGAGCGTGCGGCCGCCTGACTGCAGCGTGGGAGCGGGATTGCACTGCCTATAGCCAGTGCAATTCCGCTCTCATGCGTCTCGCTCTCCGGTATCTACCTGGCCGCCCTGGGACCGATGCGCCGGGCGAATACGTTGAGCGGTTCGCCGCCCTTTCCGTCGAGGATCCGGCGCACCTGCTCGGCCTCCGGGCGGCAGTAGCGCTCGGGGTGCCGGTGGGTGAAGTCAACCCAGGTTGCATGCGGACCTCGTCCGTCAGCCCGCGCACGTGCATCGACACCGCGGTCCGTTCGATCGCCGCTCACGCCGGCTCACGTTGCCTTGCGCCGCGCATCCCCGGGATTCGGGGATCGCGCGGCCAGACCGCCAACGGTAAACCATGCCAGGTCTCACCGCGTCCAGAAGGCACCCGCTCGGTGACCGTCCCGAAGGCCTCGGCCTGCACGACACGGCTGTCCGCCGTGCAGTCCCGGACCAAGTCCAACTCATGAAGTGAGGGAACAGATGTCCGTTCTCGTCGACCCGGACCTGCGAGATGATGCGCTCCGCGAGGCAATTTACACCGGCAAACTGATTGTGTTGACCCGCCTGCAAGCAGTCAGCGACCTGGTCGATTACACGCGTGATCAACTCATCGAGCTGTTCCGGCCGTACGACCCGGAGCACGCG
>JASHSZ010000450.1 GCA_030040815.1 Streptosporangiaceae bacterium | reverse complement strand
CGTGTGGGTGGCGCCGGGCCACGTTGCCGCCGAGGCCAGGGCTGCGCTCGGCCGGCATGGCCTCGGCGGCTACGTCGATCTTTTCCGCGGCGAGCACGTCGGCTTTGCCGACCTCGGCGACAAGATCCGTGACTGGTGGGACCTCGACGAGCTCACGACGCTTTACGGCGCGTTCAGCGACCGGTTCGGCCCGGTAGCCCGCCGCCTGGCGCGCCGTTCCGTGACCGACCGGCAGGCGTTTGCTACCTATGTGCCGATTCTCACCACGTGGCGACAGCTGCCATACCGTGACCCCGGCCTGCCGCTGGACCTGCTGCCGCGGCCCTGGAGCGGCGAGACCGCGGCGGCTCTGTTCACCGAGCTGAACGTGCAGCTGGCCGAGCCAGCCCGCCGCCATGCGACGTCAGTGATCCACGGCTGACAGGATTCAGCCAGCGCCGACCTCGGCCACGCCTTGCACTTCCACCAGCGCGTCGGGGTCCCAGAGCCGGGCGACACCGACTGCGGCCATGGCCGGGTAGTGCCGGCCGACCAGCCGACGCCACACCGCACCGATCTCGGCGCCGTGTGCCCGGTAGTCCTCAAGATCAACGAGGTAGATCGTGAGGCTCGCCAGGTCGGACGGCTTACCGCCCGCAGCGCGCAGCGCCGTCAGCAGGTTGCCGAGCGCCTGCTCGAACTGCTCCACCACGGTCTGCCCGGTGATCCTGCCATCACGATCGAGCGCAGTCTGGCCAGCCAGGTAAATCCGGCTGGTGCCGGTTGCGCGCACCGCGTGGCTGAAGCCCGATGGCGCCGAAAGCTCGCCCGGGTTGACCCGGTCCAGACTCACTGCGACGCCTTGGTCCGAAATCGAAAAGAACTCAACTTGATCCGGGGAAACCGGCGAGCACGGGGCGCCACATAATCGTCATCCTCCGCTCTGAGCTTCTGAAGCAGCGACCCTGCCTGCAGCTTCAACAGCGAGGACGTGCGCTCCTTGCCAGTATCCAGCTCGACGACGCCCCTCACCGTGACTGGGCTTTTCTCGTTCATCTCGAACGCAACGAGCTCACGGGCAAGAACGCCCCACGTGGCGCTGTGGCCGCCCTCGACTATTTTCGGCACGCAGTCATAGTGCTCGGCCGGCGCCGAGCCGGCCAGCATCACGGTGCTGAATGCCTCCGAGGGCCTCTTGTACGAGACTCCCCAGTTCCTGATCTCGACCGGTACCCGGCGTTTGTTGTACGCGTGGACCTCAAAGACCGGCCCCTGCGGCAGGTGCAACACGTAGTGGATCTTCACACGGATCCTCGCCCCCGAGGAGAGGTACGGGACTACGTTCCACGCAACCGAGAACAGCCCGGTAACCGCAGCCACGGCCGCGACAGTGAACGTCGGCACGTTCAGGGTCGACACAGGCGGACCCGGCATTTGCACCGTCCTGTCGATACGATGACGAAACGGATGCTACTGGCCAGTGTGCCGCAAAGTCCTGCCGACGCTGTCATTGATTCGCGATCGCCACGGTCGCCTGCTCGACGTCCTCGACACAGCTCAGGGCGCCGCATCTACCCCAGGGATCAGCCGACTACCGCACGCCCCGGGATGGACTCGTCACAGCACGTGCCGAGCTGCGTCGATCCCGCTGGCAATGCCGACGAGGGGAAGCTCGTCACTGGTGCTCGGCACTCATTATGTGTAGCTGCGCGCCTGGCCGGGGTAGCCGAGCGCGGCGACCTCGCCCACGTACTGGCGGGCCGCTGTCAGCAGGGCTGCGCGCATGTCGCCGTACTGCTTGACGGTGCGGTATTAGGCGCCGCAGGTTTTAGCTGTCCCTGCCGGGCACGGCCGCCCCGGCCGTCTCCGCACTGTCCCGTCAGACCAGGATGATCGGGTTGCTCATCGCTGCCATATGGCCGTTCGCGGCGCGGATCTCGGCGCGGATGAACGCCGCAGACGGGTCGATCTGCCACTCCACCGTGCCCGGTCCCGTTGCGGGCAACGCTGCGGCGTACCCGTGTCCGTTGTCGGTGTGGAGGCTGACTTCCCCGGATGGGACGCCACGGACCTCGAGTCGGAGCACGGCTGGCTCGTTACCTGCAGTCAGCCGCTCCCCTAGCCCGGCGGTGTAACCGTCGGCAGAGACCGTTAGAGACAGGTCGATGGCGTTCGACGCGGCGATCCAGCTGCGCCCGGCGCGGATACCAGCGAGGATCGCGGCGACACTTAGCTCGTTGGCCAGCACGACGGTGTGCGGGGTTCCGATCTGGTTCTCCAGGTGCGTGTCGCTGTTTCCGATCGCGGGCCGCCACCGTCCGTGGCAGACATCTGCAGCCAGGCTGCGTCCCCAGTGGACCAGCGCCGCCTCATTGTCTGCCTGCCACAGCAGGTCCGAACTCCACTGCCCGTTCCACACCTCAACGACGTCGAAGCCCTGGTACGGGTACAGAAAGGTGCCCGAGTCGTATGGGGCGTATGGGTGGGCTGCTACGCAGAGGCCGCCGACCCGGCGGACTTCTGCCAGCTGGCCGCCGATCATGTTGTCTCGCACGCCATAGCGCCAGTCCACGACCTGTCCGGGCCGGACTCCGAGTGCGAGCCAGTGACCGGTCTGGGTAACGACCTCTTGGCCGAGGATCACCAGCAGGTCGTCGCCGGCGTGCTGCCGCCACGCGCCATGCGAGTCGGCAGTGTTGTGCTCGGTGGCCGCAACGAAGTCAAGCCCCGCCGAACGGGCACCCGCGGCAAGCCTCTGCGGCGTCAGCTCGCCGCCGTTCGACACTACCGAATGGACATGGCAGTCACCCCGATACCAGCCAGGCCCGCGACCTGCCACCCGCGTGGGCGGAAACTGCGACGCCGCGGAGTCCTCGTCCATACCGTCACTCCATCACGACCGACCATCCCTAGGCTGGCGTCCATGACCGATACACGCCGGGTGCGCAGCGTCGACGAGGTGTACGGCTCCGCGTTCGCCCGGTACGGAGAGTTCGAGCAGGAACTCGACCGTAGCCTCAGTCCGCGCGGCTTCGAACTGCTCTTCGACCTAGTCGAAGACCTTGACCTGCCGCCGGGCTCGGTCGCGCTGGACGTCGGCTGCCGCGAGGCGTTCCATTGCATCGAGCTGTCCCGCAGGTACGGGTTCGCCGTGCACGGCATCGACCCGGTGCGCCTGCATCTCGACGGGGCGAACCGCGCCCTGCACGACCTCGCGGCCACCGAGCCCGATGTCGCTGCGCGCATTCTCGTCACCGGCGGCACTGCGGAGCACCTGCCTGAGCGCGCCGCGAGCGTAGACCTGATCTGGTGCCGCGATGTGCTCCCGCACGTCGCGGACCTGGACACAGCGTTCATGCAGTTCCGCCGCGTGCTACGGCCTGGCGGCCACGCGGTCATCCACCAGATGACAGCAACGGACTGGCTCACGCCTGCCGAGGCGGACCGGCTGTGGCCGGTACTGGGCGTGCACGCTGCCAGCGTGGACCCTGCTCGCTTCGAAGCCGCGATCGCCGCTGGCGGCCTGAGCATCGAGCAGCGCATCGAACTGCGCGGCGAATGGCGCGAACGGTCTGAGGAAGACCAGATCGCCTACCGCAGCTCACGCCAGCTGCTGCACGCATCCCGGCTGCTGCGCAACCGCCGCCACTACGAGGAGCAGTTCGGCGCCGCCGCGTACGACGCCATGCTCGGCAACAGCCTGTGGGGTGTCTACCAGATGATCGGCAAGCTCAATCCGCGGGTCTACGTCCTGTCCCGAGGCTAGCCGACGCGTCGCGGCGCGACGCCGGGTCGAGGGCCGCGCCCGGTCCGCGACTATGGTGGCCCTATGGCCAGCCGACTGGTGACGGACCGGCTCGTCCTCCGGCCCTGGCAGGTCGATGACGCCCCGGCGGCGCTGCGGTCCTACGGTGACGCAGAGGTCGCCAGGTGGCTGTCGCCGACGATGGACCAGGTCATCGACGAGGGCGCCATGCGAGTCGTCCTGCAGCAATGGATCGCAGAGGACACCCGGATGCTCACCCCGGCCGGGCGCTGGGCCATCGAACTGCGTGACGGCGGCGAGGTAATCGGCGGCGCGACGCTGCTGCCGCTCCCGCCCGATGACGAGTACGAGATGGGCTGGCAGCTGGAACGATCTCGCTGGGGCAACGGATACGCGACCGAAGCCGGGATGGCCGTGGCTCAGTGGGCGTTCCGCCAGGGTCTCGAACAGGTGATCGCGCTCGTCCGGCCGGCGAATTCGCGCGCCGCGGGCACCGTGCGCCGGCTTGGCATGGAGTGGGTCGGCGATACCGAGAAATATCATCACCTGCGGTTGCAGGAGTTCCGGCTGCGCCCGGCGGACCTCGCCGACGGCGCCGCACCAGCGC
>JASHSZ010000449.1 GCA_030040815.1 Streptosporangiaceae bacterium | reverse complement strand
GGGTGTTGGCGTGCCGACCGAGCCGCAGGTTAGCGAGCGGCCCGCGGCATCCGAGCCGCTTCACGCCGACGGACAGGGCGCCACCGAGGACCTGGACGGGGCCGTGACAAAGCCGCAGGCCGACGGCACCGAGAACGGTCGTACCAGCGGAGTCAGCCGGAGGGCCGGGTCCGGTCGCAAGGCCGGCGGCGGGGACGTGAAGTCGGCTGCCCGGTCAGCGGCGAGCCGGGTCACCCGCCGGCCGACCCAGTCCGGCAGCGGAGGGCCTGCCGGGTCCGAGGGCCCGTCGGGGGCCGCGGCAGTTCGGCGCAGGCTCGCCAGGCTCGGGGCCGCCCGCGGCGGGGCGGTGAATCCCGTCCTCGAGCCGCTGATCAAGATCGTGCGCAGCACCCACCCGAAGGCCGACATCCGGCAGATCGAGCGCGCCTATGAGCTGGCCGCCACGATGCACGCGGGACAGTCACGCGACAGCGGCGATCCGTTCATCACGCATCCGCTGGCGGTCGCGACCATCCTGGCCGAGCTCGGCATGCCGCACGACGTGATCAGCGCCGCGCTGCTGCACGACACCGTGGAAGACACCGCCTACACCATCGACCAGCTGCGTGCGGACTTCGGCGACGACATCGCCTCGATGGTCGACGGCGTCACCAAGCTGGACAAGGTCAAGTACGGCGACGCCGCCCAGGCGGAGACCGTCCGCAAGATGGTCGTCGCGATGTCGCGGGACATCCGGGTCCTCGTGATCAAGCTGGCTGACCGCCTGCACAACATGCGAACGCTGCGCTACCTGCCGCGCGAGAAGCAGGAGCGGAAGTCCCGCGAGGTGCTGGAGATCTTCGCGCCGCTGGCGCACCGGCTCGGCATGAACACCGTCAAGTGGGAGCTCGAGGATCTGGCGTTCGCGACGCTGTACCCCAAGCGCTACGACGAGATCGCGAGGCTGGTCTCCGAGCGCGCGCCGCGCCGGGAGGCGTACCTGCGCGAGGTCAAGGAGGACATCGAAGAGGACCTGCGCGACGCCAAGATCAAGAACCATGTGACCGGGCGGCCCAAGCACTACTACTCCGTCTACCAGAAGATGATCGCCCGGAATGTTAGCTTCGATGACATCTACGACCTGGTGGGGATCAGGGTCCTGGTCGACTCGCTTCGCGACTGCTACGCGGTGCTCGGCATCGTGCACGCGCGGTGGAACCCGGTTCCCGGCCGGTTCAAGGACTACATCGCGATGCCGAAGTTCAACATGTACCAGTCGCTGCACACCACGGTGATTGGCCCGGAAGGCAAGCCGGTTGAGCTGCAGATCCGGACGTGGGGCATGCACAAGCGGGCCGAGTACGGCGTCGCCGCCCACTGGAAGTACAAGGAGGAGCTGGCCGGGGGCGCGGGCGCCGGCGACATGGCGTGGCTCCGCCAGCTGGTCGACTGGCAGCGCGAGACCGAGGATCCGGCGGAATTCCTTGACTCGCTGCGCTTCGATCTCGCCGGCGCGGAGGTCTACGTGTTTACCCCGCGCGGGGAGGTCATCGCGCTGCCGCAGGGCGCTACGCCGGTCGACTTTGCCTACGCCATTCACACCGAGGTGGGTCACCGGACGATCGGCGCGCGCGTAAATGGCCGGCTGGTCGCGCTCGAGAGCGCGCTCAGCAACGGCGACACGGTGGAGATCTTCACCTCCAAGGCGCCGGACGCAGGCCCGAGCCAGGACTGGCTCGGCTTTGTCAAGAGCGCGCGGGCCCGGAACAAGATCCGGCACTGGTTCTCCAAGGAGCGTCGCGAGGCAGCCGCGGAAGCAGGCAAGACGGCGATCGCCCGGATGATGCGCAAGCAGAACCTGCCGCTGCAGCGGCTGGCGACTGCTGACGCGCTCAACGCCATCGCCAACGAGCTGCGCTATACCGACCTGACCGCGCTGTATGCGGCCGTTGGCGAGGGCCATGTCAGCGCCCAGTCGGTGGTCACCAAGCTCATCAAGTCCGCCGGCGGTATCGCAGGCGCGCAGGAAGACCTGGCCGAGGCCACCCTGCCCACGAGGGTCGCCCGACCCGCCACGCCCGAAGGCGACGCGGGCGTCGTGGTCGAGGGCGCGGCCGACGTCTGGGCCAGGCTGTCGAAGTGCTGCACTCCAGTGCCCGGCGACGACATAACGGGCTTCGTGACCAGAGGGAACGGCGTTTCGGTGCACCGCGCCGACTGCACCAACTTGATGCACCTGCTGGGCTCGCAGCCCGAGCGGCTCGTCAACGTCCGCTGGTCGCCCCGGGAGGGGTCCCAGTTCCTGGTGGCCATCCAGGTCGAGGCGCTGGACCGGACGGGCCTGCTCTCCGACGTGACCAGGTCGATCTCAGAGCAGCACGTGAACATCATGTCCGCGACCGTCAGCACGACGCGCGACCGCATTGCGTTCAGCCGGTTCACCTTCGAGATGGGCGATCCGAAGCACCTCGGCGCCGTGCTGCGCGCCGTCCGCAACGTCGACGGCGTCTACGACGTCTATCGCGTCACCAGCTGACCGCCTTCGAGCGGCTCAGCCGGACAGTTCCGCCAGCGTCCGCTCGGCCTCGGCGAGCCAGGATCGACGTGCGGCGAGCGCCTCCTTGGCCTTCTGCTGCGCCTTCTGGTCGCCGGCGGCCTGCGCCCGCTCGAGCTGGGACTCGAGCTGCGTCACGGCCGAGCGGATCTGCTCGACCGTGCCACGGGCTCGGGACAGCGCCTCGGGGTTGGTCCGCCGCCAGTGTGAATCCTCGGCCTTGCGCAGCGCGTCCTCGACCCGGCGAAGCCCGCCTTCCAGCCGCTCCTGGGCGTCGCGCGGCACGGCGCCGGCTCGCTCCCAGCGCTCCAGGATGCCGCGCAGTGCCGCCCTCCCCGAGCGCGCATCAGTGACCGGCAGCAGTTTTTCGGCCTCGGCGAGCAGTTGCTCCTTGACGACGACGTGCTCGCGGAGTTCCCGGTCCTTGGCATCGAAGACATGCGAACGTGCGCCGAAGAACGCATCCTGGGCGGTCTTGAACCGGGTCCACAGCTCTTCCTCGGCGCCCCGGTCGGCTCGGCCTGCCTGCTTCCAGTCGCGCATCAGCTCCCGGTAGGCCGTGGCGGTGGCGCTCCAGTCGGTTGAGGTCGATAGCTCTTCCGCGCGGTTGGCCAGCTCCTCCTTGCGCGCGCGCACGGTCGCTCGCTCCTCCTCGAGGCCGGCGAAGTAGGCCTTACGTCGCTTTGCGAAGCCGTTCCTGGCAGTCGACAACCGCTTCCAGAGCACCGCTTCAGTGGCCCGGTCGCCGCGCGGCGCTGCCCCCCATTCATCGACCAGCTGGCGCATCCGCTCGCCGCCAGCCTTCCAGTGCGTCGCCTCGGCGGCGATGCGCTCGGCCTCGGCGACGATTCGCTCCTTGATTTCGTGCGCCTCGGTCCTGGCCTGCTCGCGGGCGGCGCGGTGCTCTTCCCTGCGCTGCTCGACGCTCTCCGACAGGCCGGTGAGCCGGGCCGTCAGCGCTGCCAGGTCGCCGATGCAGTTGGCGCTGGCCACGGACTGGGTCAGCCGGGCGATGGTGACCCTGGCCTGGCCGGCGGACAGGTCGGTGCTGGACATGCGCTGTTCGAGCAGGCTGATCTCGGTCTCCAGCGCGTCGAACTTGCGCTTGAAGAAGGCCAGCGCCTCGTCCGGGCTGCCGGCCTGCCAGGAGCCGATGACCCGCTCGCTGTCGGCGGTACGGACGTAGACAGTCCCGTCTTCGGCCACCCGGCCCCACGGATCGCTTGCGGTACTCACCGCGTACCTCCTGCTCGGTACCTGACCTGCTGCTCGGTCAGGTCTTGCTGATCGTCACGCTCTCGATCTGAACCTTTTCCTTCGGATTCCCGCCACCTGCCGGATTGGAGTTGTTGTCGCCCTTCGCTGCGATGGCCCGCAGGACACTGAGCCCGCTGGTGATCTTCCCGAACGGCGTGTAGCTGGCTGGCAGCGGAGTGTTCTTGTACACGAGGAAGAACTGGCTGCCGTTGCTGTCGGACGTGCCGGAGTTGGCCATGGCGACCGTGTCCGCCGGGTACTTCGCGCCCTTGAGGTTCTCGCTGCCGAACTCGTAGCCCGGACCACCCGTGCCGGTCCCGGTGGGGTCGCCGCACTGCAGCACATAGATGCCGGACGTGACCAGCCGGAAGCACGGCGTTTTGTTATAGAAGTTCTGGTCGGCCAGGGACACGAACGAGTTCACGGTGCACGCCGCCTTGCTGTTCAGCAAGTCCATGGCGATCGTGCCGCGGTTGGTGATGATCTTGGCGGTGTAGGTCGCGCTCATGTCCGGCTGCTTCGGCGGCAGCGATACCTTCCGCGCCGCCTTGCCGCTGGCGATGTACGAGCAGGTGAATGGCTTGGTCGGGGTGAACGCGCCGGCTGCCGCCGCGACGCCGGTGGCCGCCCCGAGTACCAGCACTACGGCTACTCCGGTAGCCCACAGTTGCCGGGTGCGCCTGCTTCGCTGCGCGTGGCGTACCTGTCGGCGTGCGTAGGCTTCGCGGGCAAGCTGACGCTGGCGCTCCTTCTTGGTGGCCACCCCTTGCAAATCCTCCTGCTCACCCGCAGTGTCCAGCGTCTTTCGTGGCCTCGCCAGCGGGCTACGGCGGCCGCCAGGGAAACGCACTACGAAACTTCGCGAATCGTACCGTTGTGGAGTGACTAGTAATGCCGTCGTTACATATCGGTACCCAACCGCGCCCAAGTCGTGTCCTGGCTTGGCGGACCCGCTGGCCACCGGCAAGTCAGACGGTCGCTTCTCGGTAGCCTGGGACCGCACGGCCCCGGCGCGGCCGGGGCAGCGTCCAGACTGGAGGCCGCGTGCTCATAGCCGGGTTCCCCGCGGGCTCGTTCGCCGCTAACTGCTACCTGCTGGCCAGCGACTCAGGGTCGGAGTGCCTGATCATCGACCCCGGACAGGACGCCGAGCCAGGCATCAACGAGATCATCGAGCGGTACCGGCTGCGGCCGGTGGCGGTGCTGGCCACCCACGGTCACCTCGACCACATCTGGTCGGTCGCCCCGGTCTGCGGCGCGCGCGACATTCCGGCCTACATTCACCCGGCCGACCGCCCGCTGCTCTCCGACCCCGCTCGCGGTTTCTCCCTCGGCCCGGCCCAGCAGCTGCTGCGCGGGCTGACGTTCACCGAGCCGGACGACGTGTGCGAGCTCACGGACGGCATGACGCTCGAACTCGCGGGGATCGGCCTCGTCGTCGACCACGCGCCCGGGCACACCCCCGGCTCGGTCACCTTCCGGCTGCCAGCGACGCTGTTCAGTGGTGACCTGCTGTTCGCGGGCTCGATCGGCCGCACTGACCTGCCTGGCGGCGACTACGAGACGATCCTCGCTAGCCTGGCCCGAGTATGCCTGCCACTGCCGGATGAGACCGTCGTGCTGGCCGGCCACGGACCGCAGACCACCATCGGCGCCGAGCGGGCGCACAACCCGTTCCTGGCCGGGCTGGTGCCGGCCAGCGGCCCTGCCACCGGGCTGTAAGGCGCTGTCCGGCG
>JASHSZ010000448.1 GCA_030040815.1 Streptosporangiaceae bacterium | reverse complement strand
ACGCCGAAGCGGCGACGCTGCCGATGAACGGCCTCACCTCCCGGCAGGCGCTCGACAAGCTCGCCCTGGCTCCCGGCCAGACGCTCGCCGTGACGGGTGCGGCTGGTGCCGTCGGCGGTTACGCGGTGCAGCTCGGAAAGGCCGAGGGGCTGCGGGTCATCGCCGACGCCTCAGCGCAGGACGAGCCCCTCGTCAAGGAGCTCGGCGCCGACATCGTGGTGCGGCGCGGTCCCGAGTTCGCCGCGCGGGTGCGCGAGGTGCTGCCCGAGGGAGCCGACGGACTGATTGACGCGGCGCTACTGAACGAACTGGCCGTCCCCGCAGTGCGGGACAGCGGCGGGATCGCGACCGTGCGCGGCTTTACCGGCGCCAGCGAGCGCGGCATCACCTTCCATCCGGTGCTCGTGCGCAACTACGCCCGCGAGCGCGACAAGCTCGACCGGCTGCGCCAGCAGGCAGAGGCCGGCCAGGTAACGCTCCGGGTCGCGCGGACGCTGCCCGCCGAGCACGCTGCCGAGGCGCACCGCACCCTCGAGGCCGGCGGGACCCGCGGCCGCATTGTTCTGGAGTTCTGACCGTGTCCGAGCGGACCGCGGCCATCGAAGCGTACCTGGCAGCTCTCGGCTCCGCCGACGAGAGCGTGACGCGAGCGCTCGGCCCCGCCCTAGCTGACGACATCCTCGTGCAGACCAACTTCGCCCGAGCGCACGGGCGAGAGGCCGCCATCGCGCAGCTGAGCGAGCCACGGACGGCAGGGCTCGTCGCCGCGGGCGTGCGGTGGTCGCCGCCGCGCACCGACGCCGACCGGATTGTGGTGACCGGCACGCTGCCGGATAACGCGCCGTTCGGTGGTTTAGAGCTTGCCTTCGAATTCACCGGTGACACGATCATCCGGGTGGAGCAGCAGACGCTTCGGCCTCCGCCGCTGCAACCGCAACCGCTGCGCCTCACGCCGCAGATCAAGGCAGCTGTCGACGGCGCACTCGACAATCAGACGCCGATGATGATCGCCTACCTCGACGGCGCGGAGCAGATCCACCTGTCGTTCCGCGGCACGGTCCAGGCGTACTCCGACGACCAGCTCGCGCTGTGGGCGCGTGATCCGGAGGGCGGCCTGCCGACCAACATCGCGGACCGGCCGAAAGTCACGCTGTTCTATCACGACGCGGCCAGGCGCACGACCTATACCTTCTACGGGCGGGCGCGCATCGCCGCAGACCCGGAATCCCGCGCCGTGATCTTCGAGAACTCCCACCCGCGCGAGCAGCAAGCGGACTTCCGCCGCCGCGGCTTCGCGATCGTCGTCGACCTCGACAGGGTGGAAGGCCGGGACCCAGGCGGACGGATGCTGCTGCAACGTACGCCGAACCCGTAACGAGGCGCACCTGTTGAGCGAGACCGTCACGCTTGCCTTGCTCAACACCCGCGGCGCGCCGCTGTTCGGCACGCACCGGGCAGTCAGCAGCAGCCGACTCGCGATGATGGGTGGCCCGTTGCTACCGCTCGGGCGATACCAGCGGGGCACCCACGGACGAGCGTGGTGCCAGCCATGGCCGGGACGGTAGTCCGCGCGAGGTGGCGGCGGGCGAAGGCCCTGCGGCAACCGCCCCTGGGTCAACGCGCGGGCGCCGCAGCGATTGCCGCCCCGTCGCCGTCGCCGACGGCTTGCTCGGCTGCCGCGAGCCGCTCCCGCTGCGGTCCGACGGTGTAAGCGGGATCGCCGGCGGAGACCTGGCCGGACCTGCGGTCCGTCACGAACCGGCTGTCACCCGCCGGACAAACCAGGCGGCCTGCGCCACCGCGCTGTCGGCGGCAGTGAGCAGGCCGGCCTGCAGCGGGAAGTCGTGCCATAGGCCCGGCCACGTGGTGTACGTCACGTCAACCCCGGCCGCGGCGGCGCTCGCGGCCAGCGACCCGGCCTCTGGGGCGAGCAGGTCGTCGGCGCCGGCCTGGATCAGCAGCGGCGGCAGCCTGCCATGGTCTGCACGCCCTGGCGAGATCAGGCCGTCGGACCAGGCCGCCGCGTCTGCGTAGGCGCGGGCGCACGCGTCGAGCCAGTCGGGTGTCAGCAGCACATCCCGGCGCACCAGATCTGGCACGGCCCGGCGGTCGCGGGCGAGATCGAGCCAGGGGGACAACAGGATGCAGCCGGCGGGCTGCTCCGCACCGTCGTCCCGGCGCGACAGCAGCACGGCCAGCGCGAGTCCGGCACCAGCCGAGTCGCCCGACACCAGCAACGAGCCCGGCTTGGCGGCGCCGAGCAGAACCGCGAGCACCGCGCGGGCGTCGTTGAGTCCGGCTGGATAGGGATTCTCGGGTGCCAGCCGGTATTCAGGCAGCACCACGCGGCAGCCCGCCCGGGCGCTCAGCTGGGCCGCCCACGACCGGGCCGTCCGGGCCGAGCCCACGCAGTAGCCGCCGCCGTGGAAATGCACCACGGTGCGCTGCGAGGCGGCGGTCCTGGCAGACACGACCTCCGCGCGGACCCCGCCGATGGTCTGCTCGGCTATCGACGTGCCGCGTGGCAGCAGGGCTGCCCCGGCGAGCCGGTCGAGCCGGGCACGCTGCACCGGCCACGGCAGCGCCGGGTCAAGGCAGCGCCTGCCAAGCTGCCGGACCCCGGCGCGCAGGACCGCAGGCGGCACGCGCAGCCCTCGGTGCGCGCGGCGGCCCGTCATGCCGCGCTGCTGTCGGCGACGAGCCGCCGGGGCATGACCCGGTATGCCGCCAGGTCAAATCGCCGGACCCGGTACCGGTACAGAAACGTGTGGTCGGGCCAGTTGTTGGTGTTACGGCCGGCGGACGTGGTGTACCAGCTGTGGCAGCCCGTTTCCCAGACCGATCTGCGGCTGGCCGACGCGACCCAGCTAGTGAAGTCATCTTGGAGGTCGGGGCGCACGTCCAGCCACGCCAGCTGGCCTTCGTCGAGCGCACGGATGGCGCCAAGCACATAGCCGATCTGGCCTTCCAGCATGTAGAGGATCGAGTTCCCGCCGAGGTTGGTATTCGGCCCGTAGAGCAGGAAGAAGTTCGGGAACCCGGTGACGGTGATGCCGAGGTAGGCCTCCGCGCCGTCCCGCCAGGCATCTTCTAGCCGCCAGCCGTCCAGGCCGGTTACCCGCATCGGCGTGAGGAAGTCCACGGCCCGGAACCCGGTGCCGTAGATCATCACCTCTGCGGGACGGTTGCGGCCGTCGGTGGTCACAACGCCGTCGGGCGCGATCCGCTCGATCGGGTCGGTGACCAGTTCGACGTGCGGCTGCGTCAGGGCCGGATACCAGTCATTGGAGAACACCACCCGCTTGCAGCCCATCACGTAGTCGGGGACGCACTTGGCCCGGAGCTGCGGATCGGCGATCTGGCCGTTCAGGTGCCGGCGCCAGAGCTGCATCGGGCCGGCGAGCAGCTTCGGGGACAGCACGAATCCGCTAGTGAGCAGCTCGCCATAGAGGAAGATGCGCAGCCGGTCAGCCTTGCGGACCATCGGCACGCGGTCGAACACCGCCAGCTCGGCGGCGTGGTATGGCCGGTCGGCCTTGGGCAGTACGTACGGGGCGCTGCGCTGGTAGACGTCGACGTGGGACGCCACCTTGGCGATCTCGGGCACGAACTGGATGGCGCTGGCCCCGGTACCGATGACGGCGACACGCCGGCCCGCCAGGCTGACGTCGTGATTCCACTGCCCGGAGTGCCAGGACGGGCCGGCGAACTCGGCGCGGCCAGCGATGTCCGGCAGGGCTGGCTGACCGAGCTGACCGACGGCGCATACCACGGCGGTAGCCTGCAGTTCGCTCCCGTCCGCCAGCGCCAGCTGCCACGTCGCGGCGCGGTCATCGAAGGCGGCCGCCGCGACGCCGGAGCGGAAGCGCAGGTGCGAGCCGAGGTCGTGCTCGGCCACCAGCGCATGAAGATAGCTGAGGATCTCGTCGCGCGCCGGGAAACGCCGACTCCAGCGCCAGGGCTGGAAGGAGAACGAGTAGAGCTGCGACGGCACATCGCAGGTCAGGCCGGGATAGCTGTTGTCTCGCCAGGTGCCGCCGAGGTCGTCGGCCCGGTCAAGCACGACAAAGTCATCGATGCCGGCCCGCTTCAGCGCGATCGCCATGCCGATCCCGCCGAACCCGGCACCGACAATCACAACCCGGTGCGGCAATGGGTACTCCCTCGCGCTCTGACGGTCACTGCGGCTGGCGACACGCGCAGCTCTCGGAGCTGCGCCATTTCGGCCTAAAGTCCGATGCACGCATCCCTGGGTTGATCCTAAGGCCGAGATCGGGGACGGGTCGGGAACGGTCTCGGTATGCCGCGGGGCGTGGGCGGAGCAGGCTGCCTAGGCACTGAAAGTCGGGCTGGTCATCGGCTTCGGCGCCGTGTGCCGGTGGTATGACCTGGAGATCTACCTGTTCGGCGGGCAGCCGTCAGCCGCCGGGCGGACTCGGCAGCCGGGTTGCCGCCAGTTGCGGATGCCTGCTCTTCGGACTGGCCCCCATAGGCGGGCGCCTCACGCCGGTCAGGCCGGCGACTACGGATAACACGGCGTTATAACACTCATCGCGAACTGTTTTCTGATTGCGGCTGTATCGTTCATAATCTTCCTGACGGTGCGAACGTACAGCTCACGGTCGGGCGAGGCGCTGTGCGGCGTCGGTGCCCCAAGCCGCCGTTCGGTGATTTGACCGGGTTGCTGGCGGTTCGCCGGTAGCCTGTCGGCTCGGAGCAGGCCGACCGGCTGCAGCGCGAAAGGAAATTGGTATGCGGGCGAGAATGACCAACGCCGCTGTCATGCTGCTCGCCCGGATGACGCCGTACGTGGAGTCGGAGTTGCTGGGGCTGTCGAGCCTGGTCGGGCCGGGCAGCGTCTGCCTCGACGTCGGCGCTGCCGCCGGGCTGTACAGCCTGGCCCTGTCCCAGCTCGCCGGGCCCTCCGGAGAGGTGCATAGCATCGAGCCCCTGACGTTCGCGCACCCGGCGTGGCGTCGGTTCCTGGGCAGCCATGCGTGCGCGAACGTGCGCTACCACGCTCTCGCGCTCGGCGCGGAGGCCGGGTCGGGCTTGATGAGCGTGCCTAGCGGCCGATACCTGCACGTGACCGGCCGGTCCTTCCTCGCCGGGCGGGCTACCGGACTCGGCCCGAACGTTGAGTTCGCCTCTCACGAGGAGGTTCCCGTCGCGGTCGACACCATGGATGCGCTGATCGAGCGATCCGGCGTCACGCGGCTGGACTTCATCAAGATCGATACGGAAGGTGGCGAGCTTCACGTCCTGCAGGGCGGCGAGCGCACGATCAAGGAGTTCCGGCCGGCGATCCTGGTGGAAGTCGAGGCACGGCACACCGCTCGCTACGACTACGCTCCGCTGGATCTCACCGGCTGGCTCGTTGAGCGTGGCTACGCCATGTACACCTGGCAGCACGGCTGGCAGGAGACCAGCCAGGTCACCGAGGACCGGCGCAATTACCTGTTCAGGCCGGACCCACTGCCCGCTGCCGGCCGCGGCTAGGCCCGGTCAGGCCGACCAGCCTCGCTAGCCGCGGATGCCCTCGTCGCGGGCTCGCGGAACCCACGTCATGCCCTCGACGTCGAGCACGACCGTCAGCCGGCCATCCGGCAGTTCCAGGTAGACGCTGCCCGACTCCGTGATGGAGCCGGCGATGGCGGCGGTCACCGGATCCGGCTGGCCGACCGCGGCCACGCGAATGAGCGGAGCGTCGTGCCCGTACAGCGGGTTCGTGCGCGTGACGATCACAACGGTGCCAGCATCGGTCCTGGGTGCGGCCTGCGCGCTGTCGCCGCGATCCGCGCCGTCGGTGTGCTCGGCGCCCTCGGTCACCGCGGGCTCGGCGGGTAACTCCATCGGTCTCCTTCCCGCGAGCCCGCGCCGCAGCGTCCCTGCCTGGAGAATCAGCCCTGCTTGGACCGCCAGCCTTCCGCGTAGTGCTCCCGCACTTCCTTGGTGTACGGCGCGGGCGCGACCGTGACCCGGACCTCGAGCTGCCGGTGCGGCCGCTCGACCGATGCCTTCGCCGAGCCGCCGTCGGGCTCGCCCCAGACCAGCGTGACGTCGGTGCCGACCGGAATGTCGTGGTCGATCGTCGACAGGGACAGCACGGCGCGCTCGTTGGAGCTGTAGCCAGTGAACATGGAGAAGCCCACCAGCTTGCCGTCCAGCAGAATGCTGTCGTAGTTCGCGGATGCGTAGTTCGACACTGGCAGCTCGAGGAACTTGTACGGGACGACGCTGGGGTCGAACACCGAGGCGAAGATCTTCGCCACGTCCTCGTGGTTCCACGCCAGCGTGACCTTGCGACGCTGGGCAGCGGTGTCCATCCGCTCCAGCGCCTCGCGGCCGATGAAGTCGTGGTCGAACTTCACCATGTGGCCGTAGCCGAGCTGGTAGGGCGTTACGTAGTAGTCCTCGATGTTGTCGGAGACAAAGCTGCCGCCGATCGAGCCGCCGCGACCCTCGTAACCGGCGGCAGGCAGCCACTCGCGGTAGGGCTTCATCTGCTCGCCGGTGTAAATGGCGGGCAGCGGAGAAGGGATCCAGCCCGATTCCAGCGCGTTCGTCGCATACGCCCGGGCGCCTACCGCGGCGATGCCGAACTCCTCACCGGCCTGCAGGATCGCGTCCCGGATTTCCTCGTACTCCCCATACGGACCCCAGACTTCCAGGCCGGGCTGGCCGGCCATGCCGTGCCGCAGCGCCCGGACCTTCCGGCCGGCGATGTTGATGTAGTCGGTGTGGAAGAACTTGATGTCCGGGAACGGGCCGCCGTTCAGCTTCTCGATCACCTGCGCGGCGTTCGGGCCCTGAATCTGGAACCGGTACTGCGTCCGGGTGACTGCCTTGCCCATGGGCCGCGACGGGGACCGGTCGTCGCGCACCAGCTCGAGGTCCCAGTTCCCGCTGTCTACGTGGAACTGGATCCAGTTCACTACCGGCACCCGGCCGACCCACTCGTACTCGTTCTCCTCGAGGTGGAACAGGATTCCGTCCCCGATCACGTAGCCGTCGTAGCTGCACGGCACGAACTGCTTGGCCCGGTTGAGCGGGAAGCTCGCGAAGCTATTGATGCCGAGGTGGGAGAGCAGCTTGAGCGAGTCCGGGCCCTTGATGAAGAGGTTCGCCATGTGGTGGGACTGGTCGTACAGCACGACGGTCTTCACCCAGGCCTGCTGCTCGTGCTGCCAGTTGCTGAACTCGGTAGGAACTACCGGGTAGACGTACGCGCCTTCCTGCGAGCTGCGCAGCAGCTGGACTGGGTTGACTGTCTGTAGCAAATCTTCCAAGCTCTGACGCTTCACGGTTACCCGCCTTCTCTGCTTTCCAGGTTGCCCGGGCCAGCCGGATCCGCACTGCACCCCATGCCTCGCCCGCAGGCCTATGATGGACCGCCGCTTTGCGGTTGTCTCGGCCGATCCCAGCCCGCGGAAGAGCATTCCGCCATGACCGCCGTGGGGGGAAAGGCGCTAGCAACCGCCGCTATCCCCCCTCGTGAGGCCGTCCGATCTGCATGAGCGGCGACGCGCGACGCACTCGGGCCGGTTGATGTGAGTGTGCACCTGGCTGCTGGATTCGACGTTCATGCTGTGGGGCCCGCACACCCTGGGCCTGGACCGGGAGGCTACGACTTCATCTACTTCCTCGCCGACCTGGTCGGGGAGGAGACCGACCTGCAGATTATGTATGGCATCGGAGGAGACTGGTCGGGTTCCTCCCGCCCGATGACGACCGAGTCCGTGCCACCGTGCTGGGGATTGCGGAGGAGCTCACGGAGGACGAGTTCGCCCCCGGCGCCTTTCTCGCCCCGAGCCGACCTGTCTCGCCCCGAGCCGACCTGGTGTCATCACTCCCCTTACCCGCGCCGCTCCAGGGTGTACCGGCCCAGGATCAGGGAACGGGCTGCCTGCCGCGCGGCCGTGCGTCAGGTCCCCGCGCCGGTAACACCGGAGATCAGCGACGCGGTCGCGGTGCTCGTTGACGTCACGGTGTCGATGCCGATGATCGAGAGGATCTTGGTAGGCGTCGTGATCGTCACGGTGACCCGGATGGCGTCGTTCCCGACAGCGGTCACGGTGCCGGCGACGCCCGCGGCGGCGAGATACGCCCGAGCGGCCGCGATCGCCTCGGGCTCGTCGACGACGAACGTCGCGCTGCTGTAGGCCTCCGACTGGTTGACCTGGCCGGCTCCGGCGCGGGCCGCCTCCGCTGCGTAGGTCGAGGCTTTCTCGTAGTTGTCCAGCTTCGTGCCCCCGTCCAGGACCAGCCCGGCGAAGGCGAGCAGCGCCGGAAACAGGATCGCCACGAACAGCGTGAGCGCGCCGCGCTCGTCTTGCCACCACGACGCATGCCGATGGATCCGGCGCGGATTCCTCGGTGACCGGCAGGAGCGCGGCACGGCGGGTTCACCTCTCCCGATAGGGGTCGAGCGGCGACGTAAACGTCTCGCGGATCGTCTGGCTGCCGGGCAGACCAGGCACGATGATCTGCGCCAGCGACACGGTGCATGTCACGGTGGCGGACACGGCAGCAGGCTGCCCGACCTGCGCCTGGAAGCCACGGAGGCCGTTGCCGCCGTAGGGGTTGACGGTTACCTGCGGATCGCAGTGCAGACCATCCTGCGCCAAGGCAGCCTGCGCGCTGGCCTGACCGGCTGCCACCGCGGCGGCGGGGCTGAGCTGGAGCGACGCCTGTCTCGCCGCATCCTGGGCCGCGTCGGATACCGCATTCTGCGCGGTCGAGACGCGGCCAAGGGCGATGATGAGGCCGATGAGGAACAGCAGCGCCGGCCCGAGGATGACGAGTTCCAGCGCTGCGTTGCCTGCCTCGCGGTCCGGTCGGCCTGCTAGAAACACTGGTTACCTCCGTGTGCCGCGGAGCTGTGGAGTCCGTAGCGAGCTGCCGGTGCGCGGCCACTAGGGCACAAATCGCTCGATCGGCTCCTGCACAGTCTCGCTGACCGTTGTGGGCAGCCCAGGCAGCACTGACCAGGCCTGGCCGGTCACCGTCACTGTGACAGTCGGGCCGGCTCTGGTCGCGACCGCGTCAGCTCGCGCCAGCATCCCCGAGCCGTCCTGGCTGATCAGTGCCAGCGCCGCGGCCGAGCCAGCCCCGTCGGTCGAGTTGTACGCACGCGCCGCGTCGGCGCCCTGGCGCGCAGCCGCGAGCGCCAGGTTGTGCGCCATGTAGTACAGGGACGCCTGCACGATGACCAGGATGACGAGAAGAATCACCGGGAACACGATGACGTAACTAAGCGTCAGCGCCCCGGCGTCCCCGCGGTCTCGCCAGCGCACCATTCAGGGCAGCTTGTTCGTGTACTTCGTCACCTCGTTGCCGAAGACGAACACCGCACCGACCGCAGCGAGCGCGATCGCCGCTGCGATGATGATCCACTCAAGGGTGAGCGCTCCCGACTCGGGGTTACCCGCGCATGCGGCCCTGATGCGTTCCTGCACGCGGCCGACCAGGTAGCGGACCGCGGCCCATGAAGTGTCGAACATGACAGGTTCCTCCGTTTTCCTAGAGCACGAAGACATCTACGTGCCGCCGTGGAACGACCGATAAAGGATGGGGAAAGCGAGCAGCAGCAGGAAGCCGATCGCGAGCATCGCGATGGGCACGACCATGGTGGTGCTCTGCGACCCTGCCTTGGCTCGCGTTGCCGCCCTGGCTGCAGTGCGCATGGATTCCGCCAGCGCGCCCAGGGTGTCCATGACCCGGCCGCCCTCCTCACCTGCCACTCCGGCTATATCAGCGAGGCTCCCGAGTTCGGTGACTCCGGTCTGCTGGCCGAGATCCGCCAGACCTGCCCAGGGCGGGCGGCCGATCGCTCGCGCCGCGTCCAGCGCGCCAGCAATCCGTTCGAAGGCCCAGCCGCCACCAATCTGCGCGGCCGCCTCCAGCGCTTCGGTCGGACCGGCACCGGCCCCCCGTTCGAGGCTCACCAAGTCGAGGTAGCTGCTCAGCGCGTGCCGGAAGTCGGCGCGTTTCTCGGCCGCGTTGACCCTGGTGACGAGGTCGGGTGCGAAGAAGAATGCGACACCGAGCGCCAGGCTCACGAGGGCGGGGATGGACCATGGCAGCCGCACGTGAACCAGCACGCCGAGCGCGGATAGCAGCGGCGGGAGGGCGAGGCCGATCAGCCCACACGTGATCTTGCTGGCCAGCCAGCTACCGGGCTCCTGGCCGAGCAGGGCCAGGTCGGCAACGGGTACGGGCAGCCACGGCGCGGCGCTGTGCAGCTGCCGACCCAGGCGTAGGCCTAGCGTTTGCCCGTCCGTAGCTGCCCCCCGCGTCGGCTCCTCGCGACCGGTGGCGAGCCTCGCGAGCGCAGCGTCGAGCCTCGCACCGGCGGGCACCAGTTCCCTGAGCACCAGGAAAATGCCGAGCCCGACGAGCACGCCTGCTGCCACGACGGCGGTGTTCACCGCGCCGCCCGCGCGTGGCTCGGCGGCTCGGTACTGGCCGCGGCTGTGGGCCGTGACGACCGGCCGTCAAGGAATCGGGCGGGCGCGCCGATGTTGCCGAGATGCTGCAGCCACGACAGGCCCGCGATATACAGCAGGGCGATCACGGCCAGCACGAGCTGACCGAGTCCCGTCCCGAACGGGGCTGAGAAAGACCTGTTCAGCACGCAGAAGACCGTGAACGCGATGACGATCCCGACGATCCACTTCAACGTGGTGCGGTGCTCGGCGCGTTCCGCGTCGATGTCCCGCCGGGTCGCGACGTCCCTGGCGAGCTGCTCGGCGAGCGTCCGGAGCACATCACCGACCGCGCCGCCGCGCCGACCGGTGGCGATGATGAGCGCCGCCACGATTCGGTCGCCCGCCGGATCGTCGATTTCGTCGGCGAACGCCCTCAGCGCAGCGTCCGAACCGCCGCGCGCGGCGAGGCCGCGGGCGAGCGCGGTGACCGGTCCGGCGATGACCTCGGGTGCGGACCGGGCGCTGGCCTCCAGCGCGTCCTCAAGGCCGCGGCTGGCGCCGAGCAGATCAGAGAGCCGCCTGGCCCACTGCTCGAGCCCTTCGAGCACGGCGGTGCGGCGCCGGGATGCGCGGACGGAGCTGAGTCGCGGCAGCAGTATCACGGCGACGACGGCCGCCATCCCTAGGACCGGCCAGCCACTCAGCAGCAGCGCGACCAGCCCGACCACGACGGCGATCCCGACGCGCCGCCAGGTGGCTGGCGTCATGCGGACCAGTCGAGGCCGCGGCGGGATCCCCGATCGTGGCCGGTACCAGAAGGCCTCGTGCAGGGCGACGACAAGCCCGCCCGCCACGAGCGCGCCGCTCAGCGCGACGATGATGGTCATCGCCAGGCCCCCGCGACCGCGATGTTCTGCTCCAGCAGCGCTGGACTGAGCCCGCCGCGCTGCAGCTTCGCCGTGAGTGCTGGCGACGGGGTGTGCGCGGCGACGGCACGGCCGGTCGCCGGACGGGGCAGGAACAGCCGGTTGACCGCCGGGCGCTCGGTGTCGCCGGGCGGCAGCACCTCCAGCACCTCGGACACGTAGCGCACCGTCCTCCTGCCGTCGTAGCCGCGGCGGACGTGGATGATCAGGTCGACCGCCATGCCGACGAGGATGTGGATAGCCCGCTCGGCGAGGGTCAGGCCGCCGCGCAGCCCGAGAATCAGGATTCGGTCAAACGCCTCGGTGGGAGAGTTGGCGTGCAGCGTGCACATCGAGCCCTCCTGGCCCGAGTTCATCGCCTCCAGCATCGGCATGATCTCGTCGCGCCGGACCTCGCCGACGAGAATCCGCCGCGGGTTGTGCCGCAATGCGTGCGCGATCATGTCGTGCAAGCTGATGCCCCCCGCGCCCTCGGAGTTGGCCTCGCGCGCCTCGAACGCGACAACGTCCGGGTGCTCCGGCCTCGTGTGCAGGAACAGCTCGTACTCGGACTCCAGCGTGGCGATCCTCTCCTCCGGCGGGATCTCGCTGGCTAGCGCCCGCAGCAGGGTCGTCTTGCCGGCGTTGACCCCGCCGGTGACGATGAGGTTGCAGCGCCCCTTGACAGCAGCGGCCAGGAACGCGGCGAGCGCGGGGTCGATCGTGCCGAGCTCAATGAGCCGCGCGAGCGTAATGTCAACCTGGCCGTGCCGCCGCACCGAGGCGCATGGCCGCGGCGTAACCGCCATGGTGGCGGTGAGCCGCGCTCCGTTCGTCATCGCGACGTTGACGAGCGGGGATGCGGCAGAGAAGTCCCGCGCGGTCTGGCCGCCCCGATTGGCCCAGGTGCGAATCATCGTCACCAGCGCGTCGTCGCTCGGTGCGATTGGCGCGACGCCCACCCGCTCGCCGGTGGCGTACGTGACCCAGACCTGATCGCAGCCGTTGACGTCGATGTTCTCCACCTGCGGGTCGCGTAGATAGGGCGTCAGCGGGCCCATGTCATAGCGCATGTCGTGGGCGGCCTGCGCCAGGGCCTCGGCATCGCGGGGATCGGTGACTTGACCGGACTGCCGAGCCCGGTCCTCGGCCCAGTTTCGGCAGGCGGCCCGGATAACCGGCATGGCATCCTCGGCGTGACCGTCGTCGGGCAGCCGGCCCGCTGCTCGCTGCAGGATGTCAGGCACGATTGTCAGCAGCTCCGCCGGCGTCAGCGTCCGGGTGTGCTCGGTGGGCACGGGCGCGAGTGTGATGTCCGCCCTGTCCGGCTCTCGTCGGGTGAGCTGGCCGTCTGGCCAGCTGCCTGGCCCTGGCGGCGGCCACGGCAGGCTGGTCATGCCCGGCCTGGCACGGCGGCTAGCTCGGTCCCACTGCCTGGCGCACCCGGCGCCGGCTGGCCGGGTCTGGCGAGCGCCCGCGCTGCCGCGCCCGACGCCCGGAGGAGCTGGCTGGTGTCGATGCCGCGGCGGGTGCCTGCCCCGTCGGACAGGATCAGCGCCGCCTTGCGATCGTCCGGCAGGACACCGAGCAACGGCACCCCGAGGGCGCGAGACAGCTCCCTCGGTGCCACCGGTCCGGGTCCGGTCACGAGCAGGCCAACCACACCAGCGAGAGTGCCTTTCAGCTGCGTCAGCATCTCGATCCTCGGCCGTGCGGCGGCCGCCTGGCGCAGCGTGGGCCGAAGCACGAGCACAATGTGCCCGGCGACGCGCAGGACGTGCTCCTGGCCAGGACCACCGTCGAGGCGGCCGCAGTCAGCCAGCACGTCGACCGGCTGGGCGGCGAGGGCCGCAGCGAGCAGATGCCACGTCATGTTGAGGGTGGCCGCGTGCCGCGGATCCGGCAGGCCCGGCAGAATCCTTCGGGTGCCGGCTTCGTCCAGCGTGACGAGCTGGCCGGCGAGCGCCGCTACCGCTGCCTCGACCGTCGTCGCCTCGTAGGCGACGTGCAGCAGGCCGCGGTTGCCCGGCATGTGCCCGGCAAAGAACCCGGCGAGCACATCGCCGCCGGAGGGGTCGGTCTCCGCGACCAGCACCGGACCGGGCCAGGTCAGTGCCAGCGCGAGCGCGGCGGTCGTGACGCCAGGCGACCCTCCGGGCGACACCAGCGCGCAGACCGTCATGGCGCCGCCTGCTTCGTGACGAGCAGGCCGATCTGGCCGGTCGAATCCTGCTGCAGCACGGCCGCCCCCGCGCTCGCGGACACGAGCACGTCCACGACGACCTCACCGTCCTGGTTGGGCGTGGCGTCAACCGCTTGGACGACCCCCGCTACCGGCGACAACATGCTGAGATTCGGCGTGCCTCCCTGAGTGTTCTCGCCGATGACGCCCGGCGTGGCGACCAGCGTGACGTGATCGCCCGGCACCAGGCCGCTGGCCGGCAGCGCGGACGGCCGCACGCTCACCCCGACCAGCACCTGGCCCGGCGGCGGGGGCAGGCTGGTGACCAGGTCCGCGGCCGCCAGCAGCATGCCCGGGTGCAGCGCGCTCCCTGCGACCAGACCGATCACCTGGCTGCGCTGCGCGGCCGGGATGTCGGAGATGCCGCTCGCGGCAATGCTGGCGGTACCCAGGTCGGCGGCGGTGATGACGCTGCCGGCGGCGATGTCGCGCCGCACGACCAGCACCTGCACCTGCCGGTTGACCCGCTGGTACATCGCCACGCTGATGAGGATGCCGAGGCCGACGAGCAGAGCCGCCGCGACGATCATCATCGGCCGCCGCCGGCGCGGTAGCCGAGCGAGTGGGCTGGGTCCGGCAAATCCGTCGCCTGCCTGCACCGCGACCGTGTCCTGCGCCGGGAAGAACACCGTGCCGAATGGGCCCTGGCCCCGCGCGTCGCTCATCCTCCGGCTCCGCCATAGACGGCTTCAGCCTGAGCGATCGGCAGCTCGATCGTCGTCATCCGGGTGATGGGCGCGAGGGTGCCGCCGGTGCCGGTCCAGGTCGTGGTCCAGGTGACGCTGACCGTGACCGTGAACTCGTTGCCCGGCTGACCCGCGGAGGGCTGCGTATAAAGGGAGGTGCAGCTGGACTGGTGGCTCGGCGCAGACTCAGTCGGGTTGTACGGCGTGCCCGGCCCCAGGCAGGTGAAGCTGCCCTGGCCGTGCACGCCGGGGTTGATGACCAGCGGGCCGGGCTTGGCGGTCACCGTAGCCGACAGGTCAGCCAGCGAGACCGTCCTCGACAACGTCTGGTAGTCAGCAGCGTCGATCCAGAACCACTCGGGCAGCCCAACGAGGGCGTCTTGGCCGGACGGCGGTGCGGTGCCAACGGTGAGCGTGGGCGGTGACAGCTCGGCGTACGCATCGTTAGCAAGGTCTTGCGTCGTGAGCTTGCCCCCGTCGGCGAACAACAGGATCGGAGGGTCGCCGAAGTACTGGTCCGGGCACTGCTGGAGCAGATAGATGTAGCCAGGCGGCGCCTTGTACACGGCCGCGACAGCCGCGCTCACCAGGAACTGCTTCTCCGCCTCTGCGAGGGTGTAGTGCGTGCAGACATCGACGCTGCTGCCCCCGCCGCCGGTGCCGTCAGCGGCTCCGTTGGTGCACTCGATGGCCCAGGAATTTCCGCCCACGCTGTGCCCAGTGCAGCCCGTTCCGCCAGCGCCGCTGGCCGACGCGACGCCAGTCGCTAACCCTGCGCTCACCGCCACGAGGGCTCCGGCGACGACCGCGGCTGCCGCTACCAACCTGCCTAGCCTGTGCATGAGTCCCCCACGAAGGTGACCTGATCGATGAGCCAGTGACCGTTGACCAGGCTCAGCGACGTGTACAACTCCTGCTCCGCCGAGCCGAGCTAGCTGTCCCGCATGCCCCTGCCTGCCTGGCGCCGGACACGTGCAGCGGCTTTGCAATGACGCGTCCGCACTGGGGGACTATAGGCCTACGACAGTGATCGACACGGAGCCTTGCGTCAGCGGAATGTGAGCGGTGAGTGAGTCAGCAGGTCGCGGCTAGTGTCAGTACTCGCCATATTTGCTGATAGTGCCGGTTATTACTCACCAGTTAGTTCGGTTAAACATCAGATCAATGTGAATTGTCATTTAAAAGGCCTATGAAATGGCTTGGCTCGCCCTACGGTTGCGGCTGAAGGGTTCCGGCGGGCGAGAGCGGCGACGAGTGGACTTCAGGATCCTTGGCCCGGTCGAGGTGTGCGGGGATGACGGCGAGCCGGTCATGCTCGCCCAGCGCCTCCAGCGCCGGATCGTAGCTGAGCTGCTCTTGCACGCCAGGCAGCCACGTTCGCGTGCTGACTTAATCGCGGCCCTGTGGGGAGACAGCGCGCCCTCGGGTAGCGGCGGCAGCGCGCTGCGCTCACTCGTCCACGCCACGCGGCGCGCACTCGGCCGGTACGGATATCGCCTCGAGACGTGGCCCGCTGGCTACACGTTCGCGGTCCGCGACGACGAGTACGATCTCGCGGCATTCCGCGACCTCGCCAGCCGGGGCCAGGCGGCGCTGGACGCCGGAGACGCGACATCGGCCATGCACCTGCTAGCCGAGGCACTCCGGCTGTGGCGTCAGCCTGAGCTCGCGGACATGCCGCCGACGGCGACGCGCGCGCAGCTGGTCGATCAGTTCCGGGCCGTCCGGGCCGACCTGATCGACGCGCGGCTGGCACTCGGCCAGCACCGCGGCGTGCTGCCCGATCTGCGCGCGATGGTGGCCGAGGATCCGCTGCACGAGCACAGCTGGGCGCAGCTCATGACCGCCTTGTATTGCGCCGGGTCGCGTGCCGAGGCCCTGAGTTGCTACCGCGACATCCGCAAGGCGCTTGCCCTGGGTCACGGCATCGATCCAGGACCGGAGCTGCGGGACCTGCACGCTCGTATCCTTCGGGATGATCCCCAGCTGCTGACGCGCGTCAGCGGGCCGCGCGCCGCCTGGACCTGGGTGCCGTTACGCCAGCTTCCGGCGCCGCTGCCAGACTTCATCGGCCGCCGCGCTGAGACGGTAGCGGTGCTCGCCCGGCTTTCGGCCGCACGGCAGGTGGTCGTCCTGCGGGGGATGGCAGGCCAGGGCACGACGGCGCTGGCCGTGCACGCCGCGCAGCTGGCTGTCCCGTCCTTCCCGGACGGGCAAATCTGGATCGAACTCGGCGGCTGCACCGACCCCCGTGACCCGCAGGACGTGCTGGCCCAGCTCATCGTCTGGGCACTCGGACATCCCGCCCGCAGCCTGCCGCCAGCCGGCCCGGAGCGCGAGGCGCTCTACCGGTCGCTGGTCGCGGGCAGGCGGGTGCTGGTGGTCGCCGACGGCGCCACCTCCGCCGACCAGGTACGGCCGCTGCTGCCAGGCACCGCTGGATCCTGCGTCCTCGTCACCACCCGCGGCCGACTGCGGCTCGACGGCGTGGCGGTGCAGGAGCTGGCGGGACTGGGCGGCGCTGATGCCGTCGAGTTACTGGCCGCAACGGCAGGGCGCGACCGCGTCGAGGCTGACCGGCGGTCGGCCGAGTCGATCGTGGCGTCCTGCGGCTACCTCCCGCTGGCGATCCGGATCGCGGGCTGGCAACTGGCGAGCGGACACCTGGTCACGCTGTCCGAGCTCGCCGCTGCCCTCGCCGATCCGGACCGCCGGCTAGCCGTGCTGACGTTCGCCGATGAATCCGTGGCCGCCCGGCTGCAGGCCAGCGCGGTGCGCCTGGGCGCGGCGACAATCGGGGCCCTCGGCACCCTGGCGTCGGACTCGGCCGAGGACTCGAGCCTGTCGGCCGCCACCGTCGCTGCCCTGCTCGGCCCGCACGGGTCCAGCACGGCAGCCAGCCTGGTGGACGCCGGCCTGCTCAGCGCGACGCGCGGCGGCGGCGGCTCGACGGTCTACTACCTGCATCCGCTCGTCCGCGCCTTCGCCGCCGACTTGGCGAGCTGCAAACCTCGCTGCCAAGAAACCGGCTCTCGGGTGAGCCGGTCGGCGGTCAGCTAGATAGCACCTGCCGAGTCAATCTCTCGTTGCTGGCCCTGCGCGTGTCGTGGCCTGGTGCGTCGCGTTGCCGACGTTGCGTGTCTCGGCTTCGTTGCTGGCCTTGACCATCGCGCTGCCGTCGCCATCGCGGCGTCCTTGACGTGCCCGCGCCGGGGCCGCGCGCTGGGCCAGGGGCCTCGGCCGGACCGGCGTAGGTAGCCGCGCCGCCGGGATGGATCAGCATGTCCGGATAGCGGGTGCCGTCAGGGTCTTGCATCGTCGCGCGTACGGGCCGCAGCAGGCCGAGTCGATCTACTGATGCCGCAGCACGCTTGAGGGCCCACGCGCGCGGGTCACCGGCCTCGGCCGGGACGTCGCACGTCTCGTCGGCGAGCGCACGGTCGTCGTCGCGGTACAGCTCCGACTGCACTGGCGGGCCCGGCGCGTCCGGTCGGCCGTACACGGCGAAGGTTGCCGGCCGGAACTGCGCGATGCCCTTGGCGCCCGCGCTGCTCACCAACGTCGGATTCCAACTGCTCTCCTGCTGGATCTGGGCGGCGATCTGGGGCGCAGACACCGCGTGCACTCGGCGCCCGCTTCCTCGACCCACTGCATGTACTGCCGCGGAATCCGCGCAGTGTTGAGCGCTGGCTGCGCAGCGGTCGCACCGCCGTGTCTATGGCGGAAGCCACGACGATAAGGCCGAGGCCAAAGAACAGCAGGATCGCCACCGCGCCGCCGATCGCGATGGCCTTGATCAGCATCCGGGCACAGTGCCGCGGCGGCACGACGCAGTCGCTACGGAGGCGCTGCGGCGCGACTCGCTACGCGCCCCGTCACGGCCCGGCTGCGCTTGCTCTCATGGCAAGGCCATTCAAGTCGTCAACGCCGCGACCGGGCCAGGGGTGCTGACGTGCTAACTCACCAAGTGCTCACCGAGCACTAACGTCCAGGGTTTATTCGCGCACCAGTCCCGACCTATAGTCCGGCCATTATTCGGATCTGCTGGATACGCGGCTGCGCGCGCGCCGAACCGTGGCCCGTGCTCGGGTTGCTGGAGCGTCGTTGGCACGAACGAACCCCTGGGTGACGGACGTCGGCACTCGCCCGCAGCAATCGGACGAGGGAACACGACCGGCCGCCGGCCTATTGCCGGTGACGTCATACGGTGCCGACCAGCCGCAGCCGACCGCAGTCGAGCCGCTCCAGGGGGGCGGGCTGCCGGTAGCCGAGTACCCGCCCGACGTGTGGCCGCCGGGGCGCGCGACCTGCTGGTGGGCAGGATGCCACGGCGGCGACGGCGTGACGACACTTGTCAGCGCCACCGGCTGCGGTCGCGACTCCCTGCAGCACTGGCCGGTGCTGTCGTCCGGCACCACCTCGAAGGTTGTCCCCGTGGCGCGAACCCACGAGGCTGGCCTGCGTGCGGCCCAGGCGGCAGCCTGGCAGTGGGCCTCGGGGATACTGCCGACCGAGGTCGAGCTGATCGGCCTAGTGCTGACGGCCGACGCGGCCGGCAAGCTGCCAAGGCAGTTGCACGATCTCGCCCGACTGGTCTCCGGCGGAGTTCCGCGGACCTGGGAGATCGGCTGGCACGAGGAACGCCGTCTCGCCCAGCCGCGCAATCTCGCCGACGGTCTTACGTCCGAGTACCGAAATCTAGCCACGTCACTGACCAGCATCATCACCGGAGGTCGTGATGCGTAACCGCATCCTGGCGGCCGAGCTGCAGGTGCCGAACGTCGGCACCGGCACCACGTCGCCCTTCGGCGCCGATCTGCTGACCATCCTGAAGTGGATCGCCTGGGTAGCCAGCGCCGCATGCGTCCTCGGGATACTGATCGTCGCGGCCACGATGGTCGTCAGGCACCAGCGCGGTGAAGGTGGCCAGCACCTCGCCGGGCTCGGGTGGGTGCTCCTCGGCTGCATCCTGATCGGCACCGCTTCCGCGCTCGCCGACAGTTTCGCGCAAGGTCGCGCCCGGAGCGCCGGATATGACCACTGAGCAGCTCAACAACACCAACAAGCGGTGGGACATGGCGGAGGCGCGCCGGTGAGCGTCACTCGACGGAGCCGAACGGCGGAGGAACTACTGACGCGGGTATCCGTCGTCGCGCTCGGCGCGACGATCGTGCTGGTCCTTGCTACCTGGCTGGCGCTACGGCTCGGCGCGGCTATCGACCACCGGCCGGCCCCGGCAGGCAACCCGTTCGCGGCCGTGATCTCGCTGGTGGCCGGCAGGGTGATCTGGCCGGGGCTGGGTGCCTCCGCGACGGCTCTGGCCGAGAGCGCGCTGCTCGTTGCGATCGGCGTGCTCGTGGTCCGCTTGCGGTCCGGGCCCAGCCGCAGGCTGGGTGTGGACGCGGCGGTCCGATACCTGGCGAGTCGGCGCGATCACGCCGAACTCTCCGGCGAGCGCGCGACCGCCGCCGCGACCCGACTGGGCGTGCAGGCCGCGCTGCCGGGCGTGCGGGTTGGCCTGGCCATGAGCACCGGCAAGCCCCTCTACGGCAGCTGGGAGATGACGCAGGCGGACATCTGGGGCGCCCGGCGCGGCAAGACCACCACGCGCGTCGTGCCTGCCATCCTCGACGCGCCGGGCGCAGTCGTGGCCACCTCCAACAAGCGCGATGTCGTGGACACGACCCGAGCGGTTCGCGCCGAGGCGGGCCCTGTTTGGGTATTCGACCCGCAGGCCGTGGCGGCGGAACCGCCCTCCTGGTGGTGGAACCCGCTGAGCTATGTCACGAATGTCGACAAGGCGACCAGGCTGGCAGCCGTGCTCGCCCACGCCGCCCGCCCCCCCGACGCTCGCCAGGATGCCTTCTTCGACCCGAAGGGCGAGCAACTGCTGGCCTTCCTCCTGCTCGCGGCCGCAGCCTGCCGCACCCCGGTGACCACCGTATTCGAGTGGGTGGCCGACCCGACAGACGTCATGCCGGTCGACATCCTGCGCGCGGCCGGACACGAACTGCCCGCCCAGGCGGTGCAGGGCGTGATCAACTCGCCGGACAAGCAGCGCGCGGGCGTGTACGGGACCGCCGAGAAGATCGTCAACTTCCTCGTCAGCCCGGCCATCACCGAGTGGGTAACGCCGGGCGACGGCCGGGGCGCGCGACCAGAGTTCAGCCCGCGGGATTTCGTCGCTGGCAGCGGGACGCTCTACCTGCTGTCCCGGGAGGGACACGGGACGGCCGGGCCGCTAGTCACCGCCCTCACGGCCGCCACTGTCGAGGCCGCCGAGGAGTTCGCCACCCGAAGCCCCGGCGGCCGACTGGCGGTGCCGCTGCTGTGCGTCCTCGACGAGGCGGCCAACGTCTGCCGCTGGAAGGATCTGCCCGACCTGTACAGCCACTATGGATCGCGCGGGATCGTGCTGATGACGATGCTGCAGAGCTGGGCTCAGGGGGTAAGCGTGTGGGGGGAGGAGGGGATGAGCAAGCTGTGGTCCTCTGCGAGCATCCGGGTCTACGGCGGCGGTGAGGTCGATCCCCGCTTCCTCGGCACCCTGAGCCAGCTCATCGGCGACTACGAGGCTAAGACCACGACCGTGAGCGTCCAGCACGGGCGGACGGGCAGCCGGTCGACCTCCACCTCGATCAGGGTCGAGCGGATCCTCGAGGTCGCCGACCTGGCCGCGCTGCCGCTGGGCCGCGCCGTCGTCTTTGCGTCCGGCAGCCGGCCCATCCTGGTACAGACCGAACCCTGGTACGCAGGCAGGCACGCGGAGCGGGTCCGCGCCGCGATGGCCCGCCCGCCGCCCAGGGCAGTCGGCTGGACTGGTTACGACCTGAAACCTGGTATCCCCGGGAAAGGAATCCAGGCCGCCACCTCACCGACCGCGGTCCGGGTAGCCATCACTCGCAAGGCGGCGCCGAGCGGCTCGCAGGAGCCAGAGTGACCGCGTCCGGCCCGGACCCTGCCGATGAGCCGAGTACAGTCGGTGCTGCCGACGGCCGGACCGCCCCGGTGTACGCCGGCCTGGAGTCCTGGGTGCACGAGATACTTGGCCAGGTCGTCCGGCGGCGGCTGGGTGGCCACCTGACCTGGTGTCCGGAGTGGTACCGGCACGCCGAGGCCATCATGCGGCTGATGGCGATGTGGGAAGAGTGGGAGCGCGCAGTCGCCGAGGGCATGATGTCGCACTGGTGGCTCGACCACTGCGACCCGCACATGGCGGTGCTGATGTCGCGGGACAACGGACCGTTCATGGCGTGCACGGAGAAAGAGCACCGCACGCTCGGCCCGCTGCCGCTGGCACCTCGGAATCCGGACTTGTGGCGGGACACCGTATTCGCCGACGCTGACGACCGCAGCTAACGCTCCGCGCCGGGGCCATGCTGCTCGTGCTGCTGGCCGCGGCCTCGGCGTATGCGACCCCTCCAGGCCGGGCCGCGACCCGAGCCATGGCCCGGCCGCCTGCGGCGGCCCCCGTGGCCCTTCAACGCGGTCTCGATGGCGATCGCAGCCTCGTCCTTGGCGTCGGCGCGCGGGCTCCGGCTCGCTGCGGGCGTCCGGGGCTTGTTTCGGCGCAGGGCCGCTTCCTCGGCCAGCTGCCCGAGGGCGCGTTCCGCGGTCTCGACAGCGCTCGTCGCTACGTCGTTGGTCCCTGGAGGTAGGCCTTCCCAGTACGCAGGCATCCGCATGCCCTCCCAATATCTGATCGCGGCACCCGCGGATCCGCGTCACTCACCCTGCCCCGGATCGGCCGCCTCTCGGCCGCCGACGCAGCGCGATCACGGCCGACGGCTGGAGCCTCCGATGTCGACGGCGCGAGCGACTGGCCGCCGCCCGGCGCGAGACTTGCCGCCAGGTGCGAGGCACGAAACCGCGGGTCGGCCGTGTGGTGGCCGGCGTGCTGGCCGGCCGCAGACTGCTGCCCGGGTGCTCCGACCTGCGGAGCCGCAGGCTGCTGTGCCTCGGCCGGTGGCTGGGCGGTGGCCGACACCGGGATCGCGAGCTGCCAACCGGGATAGATGAGCGACGGATTGGTGAAGACGACGCCGTCGTCCATCACGTGGCCAATATTCAGGTTCACGATCTCTGGGTACTCCTCGCCCGCGCCCAGGTATTGCTCTGCCAGGGTCCAGAGGCAGTCGCCGGGCTGCACCGTGATGTACTCAACCTGCGTTTCGCTGGCGGCAAGCGCAGGAGGCGCAGCGGCCGGGCGGACTGCCGCCGCGTCATGGCCGGGAATATGACCGGGAATGGAGACGGTAAGCACCACGGCGCTGACAGCTCCGGCCGGCGCGACGCCGAGGCTCGTCGGCACGCTGAATGACAGCGCGGCGATGGCGGCGAGCTTAGCGGCGGCCCCTTGTACGCCTCGTAGATGCAGCCGGGGCGCGAGACGTCCGTGAACGACAGCCTGCAGTTCGACGACGAGCGCGACCGAGAAGACCAGCCACGCGAGCCAGGTCAGGTCCCTGACCAGCGCGAGGAAGACTGACCCTGTGTCGTCGCGCTGGGTCAAGACGCTGCCGCGCTGGTGCCAGCCGGGCAGGTGCGCCGGTGAAGGCGAGCCACCTATGCGCAGCAGCAGGAGTGGAACTCCGCCGATGATGGCAACGATCACCGCGATTGCTGCCAGGCCACGGACCATCCGGGCGGGCGGTCACGGCTTCCTCCCAGCGCGGTCCAGCCCGACCCGGCCACTGCGCGCCGCTGAACAAATCGGCGAAAACATTTGCGCCCTTGTAACCCGGTAACACAACAATGGCTCGTTAATGCCTATGTGCCAGCGTAACGGCTGGACCTTGCGCGCATAGTGCAGTTCACCGAGTCACACCGGGCGGCGGCGCACATCGAAGCCGCCCGCCGCGATCATCAGCAGCCCGGCGACGCTCCAGATGGTGTCGATCGGTCCGATGTGCACGCCGAGGACCGTGCCGTCCAGACCGCACAGCACGCTGCTGGCGAGCCAGCCGGCAGGCTGTCATGGCGCTAGCTGCCGGCGAACCGGGCGAGTGCCTCCGGCTGCTTCACGGTCATGGTCCGATCCCTGACCTCGATCCAGCCCCGCCGCTCGAATCCGCGCAGCGCGATGTTGACGCTCTGCCGGGTGCTGCCAAGGAGGCGGGCGTATTCCTCCTGGGTTAGCTGCTGTCTGATGGTGCCGTCATCGCCTCGCGGCTGGCTGAGCAAGAGCTTGGCCGCGCGGCGCGGAAGGTCCAGGAACACAAGGTCTGAGGTCGCTTCGGTGAGCCGCCGGAGGGTAGCCGCGATCGCGCAGGCCAGAGCTTGGGCGGCGGCTGGCTCCCGAGCGCAGACTGCCTGGACGGTCTCCCGCGGTACGAACAGCAGCTGGCTTTCCACTGCCGTCTCGACGTCGGCAGACCGAGGCCCGCCGTCCGCGACGCTGACCTCGCCTAGTGTCCCGCCCGGTCCGACGGCAGTCAGCGTCAGCTCACCGCCGTCGGCGGAGCGGACGACAATCTTGACCTGACCGGAAATGACGACGATCAGCGTGTCCCCTGGATCGCCTGTCGTGCATACGACCTGGCCCCGCCGATATGTCCGTAGCCGGGAGGCCGCAACCAGACCCTCCAGATCCTGCGTCCGCACCGACCGGAGCAGTTCGGTCTGGCGCAGGATGCCGACGACGTCAGTCGCCATCAGCTCCCCCCTTTCGGTACTGCATTGCTGGCCGCAGGCCGCAACACGGTCTTGACTTCGTACGACGTGAGGTGCCGGGGCGGCGTTATTGGTGCGCCGAGACGAGGCCCGCGAACGCAGCGCCGCCGGGCCGAGCGAGTTGGCCACTTCGCCGGGCTCCCGCACGAGCTCGCCGGCGTCGCTCACCCCTGCGCTCGCCGCTGATCACGGAATCGCCACTGCACCGCGACCCCCCTCGCGCTCCAGTCGGCTTCTCGGTCCGTGCGGCAGGACAGTAGCTGACAACTTAGTCGTTTCGGGGCGGCTTCGAGCACAGCGTTGCCCAACGCGCATCTCGATACTGTGGTGAGCATGTTCGCAACACCGATGGTCAATCTGTACACGCGGGATATCGAGGCCGGCCTCCGCTTCTACCGTGACCTGCTCGGGTTCACCGAGACGTTCCGGACTCCGCCCGAGGGTGTCCCGTCGCATGTCGAACTCAGGCTCGAGGGGTTCGCAATCGGACTCGGATCGGTCGAGGCGGCACGGGA
>JASHSZ010000447.1 GCA_030040815.1 Streptosporangiaceae bacterium | reverse complement strand
AGCGCGTCGTCGCCGCGAGCGATCGTGCCGGAGATTGGGCACGTCTCGACCCGGTCGCCGGTCACGCGCACGTACATCTCCGGCGACGCCCCGACCAGGTATTCGTCCTCGCCGAGGTTGAGGAAGAACTCGTACGGCGCCGGGTTGCGGGCGCGCAGCCGCTCGAAGAACGCGGCCGGCGACGGGCACGGCGCGTGGAAGGTGTGCCCGGGCACCACCTCGAAGAGGTCCCCCCGGGCGAAGCAGTCCCGGGCCAGTTCGACCACCCGGGCGTAGCTCCCCGGCTGCGGGTCGGCTGGCAGCTCTGTCTGCCGCGGAACGGGGTCGACCGGGCCGCTGCCGCCCGCCGCTCCCCCGCCGCGGGGGTGGCCCCCTGAGCCAGCGCGAGGCAGCCCGGCCGTGGACCCGGCCGTGGTCTCGAAGTCGTAGCTGAACCGGGTAGCGGTTTCGCGCTTGCGATCGAGCACCCAGATCTGGTCGGGCAGGTGCAGCACGAGGTCGCGGGCGCTGGCGTCCCGCGGCAGCCGCAGCCGCACCGGCTCGAACTGAAACGCCAGGTCGTAGCCGAAAGCGCCATAAAGCCCGAGGTGGGGGTCTGGGCCGGCGAACGCGGCGATGATCTCCCGGAGCGCCGAGAAGACGGTCGGCTGCCGGCTGCGCTGCTCCTCGGTGAAGACCTCGTCACTCTCCGGGATCAGTACCTCGGCGTGCACGGCACTGTCGTGTCGGTCCGCACCCGTCCCGTCGTGCTGCCGCGCGCCTTTGGCACGGTGCTCCTGCGCGCCTCCGGCACGGTGCTCCTGCGCGCCTCCGGCACGACCCATGGCGGCCGCGATGACCGGCAGCAGCGCCGTGCCGCGCTGGTTCAGCGCGCTGGCGCGCATCAACCGCCCGCGCGCGGCGATCTGCACCGGCGGGTCGACGTAGGCCAGATGCCACCGGCTGTACCGGCCCGGATACTCCATGCCGGAGCTGAGCACGCCGCCAGGGCCGTCCTGCACCCTGCGGGTGAGCTGCGCGAGGTCGGCGGGATCGAAGGCCTCGGCGCGCCGGGTCACCCGGACGCCACCCGCGGTTAGGTAGCTGGTCTCATCCATGTCGGCCTCACGGTCGTGTTCGCCCGGCGGCCGGAACGCGCGAAGGCGGCCGCCCCGCCGGGCGGTCGCCTCCTGGTCTGCTCTGCGCGCGAACCTGGCACCGCCTAGCGGCGGCGCCACCAGCCTGCTGCCGGGCGGTCTGCGTGCATGCGCGGCAGCATAGCCGGGCGGGCGACGCGGCGCCACCCGCGGGATCGCCCGCGGTTGTCAGGCTGCGTAGACGACCGTCACGGACACGCTGACCTGCTGGCTCCCTGGCGAGATCGGCACCGCGGCCGAGCCGGCGCTGGCGGCGAAGTTCGGGGCGAAGACCGGCGGGCTGGAGCTGGCGACCGGGGTGATGCTGAGGACCTGGCCGAGCGGCTCACCCGCCGCCCGCGCGAACTGCTCGGCCTTAGCTCGCGCGTCCCGCATCGCGCTCGCCCGCGCGGCCGCGTACAGGGGGCCGTCGTCGCTGAGGTTGAGCGACACGCCGTCGACGGTGACCGCGTTGCCGCCCGCGAGGACCGCGTCCTCGATCTGACGGCCCGCGGCGCCGATCTCGTTGAGGGTCGCGGTCAGTGACTCGGTGACCTGGTAGCTGATGGGGACCGGCGATCCGGACTGGTAGTTCGGGTAGATCGACAGGCCGGACGTCTGGATGTCCGCGGCAGCAACGCCCTGCCCGGTCAGGGCGGCCGTGACCTGGCTGACCACCTCATTCGCCGACTCTAGGGCGGCGCTGACCGAACCGCTGCTGACCTGAACGCCCATCGACACGACAAGCTGGTTCGGAGTTCCGGTTGCCGTGCCCGTGCCGGCCACCGTGATGCGCCCTGGCTGCGAGCTGAGCTCGGCCGGCGCGGCCTGGGCCGGAGGCCCGGTGGGATGACTGGCGCCGAGACTGAAGGCACCGATGAGCAACGCGGCCGACGCGATGCCGATCGCGGCGGGGCGGTATCCGGGGCGGGCGATGGCCATGACAGTGCTCCTGCTCCGCGGGGACGATGGTTGCTGTCCCTGGGACGCAGCCGGCCAACGGCCGGTTCCATCAGAAGTTCACCCAGCTGCCGACCGCGGCGCCCGCATCGCTCCTTTCCACGGCGCGGCGGTAGGCGAGGTCGGCCGCGGCCACGTCCTCGACCGCAAGACCGAGCGACTCGAAGATGGTGATCTCGTCCGCGGCCGTCCGGCCGGCCGCGGTGCCGACCAGGATCTCGCCGAGCTCGGCGCGGATGTGGTCGGGGCCCACCGCGCCGTCCGCGGCGGCCAGTAGGTAATCGCCGGACTCGGCCAGCACGGACTCCCGGCGGTCGGCGACCAGGACGCCGGCGGCAACCGTCGCGCTGTCCAGCTCGCGCCTGTGCGGCAAGCACGCTCCCACGGCGTTGATGTGCGTGCCGGGCGCGAGCCAGTCGCGATCGAGAACGGGCTCGGCAGAGTTCGTCGCGGTGACGATGATGTCCGCGCAGTCGACGGCGGCACGGGCCGACGCACAGGCCCGGACCGGCGCCCGCGTCTGCCCGCGCAGCGCCTCGGCCAGCCGGCTCGCGTTGCTAGGATCGCGGCTCGCGACCCGGACCTCCGCGAGCGAGCGCGCCTGGTCAAGCGCGCGGATATGCGCTCGGGCCTGGACGCCCGCCCCGATAACCGCGAGCGTGCTCGCGTCCGGCCGCGCGAGCAACCCGGTCGCCACTACCGATACGGCTGCGGTCCGTATTTCCGTGACCGCCGACGCGTTCAGGATCGCGATCGGCGCGCCGGACTTGCCGTCCGACAGCAGCACCAGGCCCTGATGCGCGTCGAGTCCGACGGCAGGGTTTCCCGGTGTGATGCAGAGTGCCTTCAGCCCGTAGGAGCCGTCGCCGTCGGCCAGGTAGGCCGGCATCAGCGCCACGAGGCCGGCCGCTCCGGCTGGCTTGACGACCGTGCGCAGCGGCTGCTGTGCCCGGCCTGACGCAAGCGCGACCAGTGCTCGTCGCATTGCTGCCGCGCAGTCGGCGTAGTCCATCGCCCCGTGCACGTCGGCCGCCGACAACACGAGGAGATCCACCCCGCTAGTCCGCGGCGGTCACGGCCGGACCCGCCTTCAGGCTCTCAACGGCCTCCAGTATGTCGTGCAGCCCGCCCACGGTGTGGCAGTCGAGCAGGTCGATGACATGAATCAGGGAGTTGCGCGCGTCCTCGACGTCCTCGAAGGTCTTGCTGGCGCGGGCGTCAGCGGCCGCATTCTGCAGGTTCTGGCCGACCATCAGCGCGGGCAGCAACACAAGCTGGATGAAGTTCTGCGAGATCCAGGACACGCACAGGATGAAGCCGTTGGCGGTCAGGAACCCAACCGTGCCGATGATATGGGCGGCATAGAGCACCGCGAGCACCGACGACAGCGAAATGACGCAGAACAGCCAGGTGCAGGTCATCGTGCCGACGTTGTTCGTGATCACCAAGGCAAGCTTCTTGTTGATCCGCTGATAGACGGTGCTGGTCGGCAGGTGATCGACGGTGCGCCTGTGCACCGCCAGGCCACTCCTGGTGAATCCGTGGGTCGGTGGGCGCTGGCCAGATGCGAGCAGGTCCTGCGTTGACATAACGAATCCCCTTTCCCAGGCAAGTTGCGGTCAGCGTACCCGGGCTCGCGTGACGCAGGGCGCAAGATCGCGGCAGCCCGCGCTGGGCGCGCCAGCGGGTCAGCGCCGTCCCGCCGTAGGGTCGGAGCATGGCGACCATGATTGTTGTCAACGGAGGCGACCGCGAGGTGCCCGGCGACGGGACGCAGACGCTGCTCGACGCGCTGCGGGACGACCTTGACATCACCGGGCCCAAGCTCGGCTGCGGAGAGGGCGCCTGCGGCGCCTGCACCGTGCTGGTGGGCAGCCGGGCTGTGCAGGCCTGCCAGGTCGACGCCGCGAGCGTGGCCGGTCAGCGGATCACCACGGTCGAAGGGCTGGCCGAGGACGGCATCCTGCATCCGGTGCAGCAAGCCTGGCTGGAACTGGGCGCCATGCAGTGCGGCTACTGCACCCCAGGCTGGCTGATGGGTACCGCAGCGCTGCTCGCCAGGGTGCCGCACCCGACCGACGAGCGGATCGATGCCGAGCTCACCGGACACGCCTGCCGCTGCTGCACCTATCCGCGGATCCGGCGGGCGGTGCACCGCGCCGCTGAGCTGATGGAGAACCCGGAGCTGCTGGAGCCGGTGCCCGCGCCGGCCGTCGCAGCGCAGGGACCTGCCGAGCCGGCCCGGCCGCTCGATCTGAGCCGCGACGACCCGGACTCGTTCGCCGCCGCCATGCCGGAGGGCCTGCTCACCGTCGTGGCCGACCCGGGTGAGCCGGGCTTCAACGGGCCCGACGACGCCTGGGTGCACGTAGGCGCCGACGGCGCCATCACCGCTTTTACCGGCAAGGCGGAAGCCGGCCAGGGCACGAGGACCGCGCTGTCGCTGGTCGTCGCGGAAGAGCTCGCGGTGGCCGCCGATGCGGTGCGGCTCGTCATGGCCGACACCGACACCTCGCCGTTCGACCTGGGCACCTTCGGCAGCCGGTCGATGCCGCACGCCGCGCCGCCACTGCAGGCTGCCGCGGCCGGGGCGCTGCGCGTGCTGCGGCGGGCGGCAGCGGACCGGTTCG
>JASHSZ010000446.1 GCA_030040815.1 Streptosporangiaceae bacterium | reverse complement strand
GGGAAGTGAGCAGACCTACCAAGCGGCGCGTCGTGATGCGGATCGACCTGTAGGTGCCCCACAGACCCGGCAACCAGTCGACCCGGACGGTCCGGGACGTCGCCCTGGACGTGCTCACTCACGCGCAGCGGGTGACGGCAGCGGATGCAGACACGGTGCGGGCTTGAATCCTCAGGAACGGTGCCGAACCCGCCTGCCGCAGACTGCTGGCGCGGGCACTGGCACGACCGCCGCACCCGGCGGCTGCTAGCGGACCGGCGGGTTGCCGACGTCACGCGAGCGGCCCGCCGGGTGTCACTGTGGTGACATCCAGTGCCGAGGGAGCGAGATAGATGGCTAGCAACGAGTGGCTCGCGGCCGCCTTCGAGGAGCACCGAGGTCACTTGCGCGGGGTGGCTTACCGGCTACTGGGCTCGGTGTCCGACGCTGAGGACGCGGTCCAGGACACCTGGCTGCGGCTCACCAGCACCGATGCGAGCCAGGTCGAGAACCTAGGCGGTTGGCTGACGACGGTCGTCGCTCGGGTATCGCTCAACATGCTCAGATCGCGCCGCCGGGAGACGCTGATCGGCTCGTGGTCGGCCGCGGCGGAGGCGGCGGCCGCGGAACCCGGCAGCGTCGGCTCGACCGGCGCGACGGGCGAACCGGAGGACGAGGCGGTGCTCGCGGATTCGGTCGGCGTGGCGCTGCTGGTGGTACTCGACACGCTCTCGCCGGCTGAGCGGCTCGCATTCGTGCTCCACGACATGTTCGCGATCCCGTTCACCGAGGTGGCGGGCATACTGGGGCGCTCCACGCAGGCAACGCGGCAGCTCGCGAGCCGGGCCAGGCGCCGAATCCGCGGCGTACCCAGTCCCGATCGCGCCGCGGACGTGGCCCGGCAGCGCGAGGTCGCCGCGGCCTTCCTCGCAGCGACCCGTGAGGGTAACTTCTCCGCGCTCGTCGCGCTGCTGGACGCCGACGTGATGCTGACAGGCGACGCCTACACAGCCCCGTCAGGCCGGCCCATGGTGCTGCAGGGCCTGGAGAAGGTCGCGCGAGGCGCCGTCGCCTCGTCGCTGCGGGCTGAGCATTCGCAGCTTGCGCTGCTCGACGGGAACGTCGGGATCGTTTACGCCCCCGGCGGGCGGCTACAGCTCGTGCTGGCGTTCACGGTCAGCGACGCGAGGAAGATCACTTCGATCACCGTGATAGCGGATCCGGACCGGCTACGCCGGATCCACATGGCCGTCCTGCCAGGCTGATCATCCGACCCGTGAAAGTCCTGACGGCCAGAGCCCGTCACGGGTTCCGGGTTACCGACTCGTCGTGCAGGGCCAGGCTCGCCTCCGGGTGGACGTACCGGCCGCCGCGCAGCAGCGACGCGATCGCGGCGATGGCGGCGAGACCTGTGGCAACCGAGAATACGACGATCAGCCCGTGATGGAACGGCTCGGAGATCAGCTCGGGGAAGAAGACTCGGCCGGTGAGCACGCGCCGGCTCGCCTCCGGAAGGGTGGCGAGCACGCCGCTGACCGACAGCAGGTGCTGTACCGGGTTGACCCCCAGCACGGCGGCGAACAGCGAAGCGACTGGCGGCAGGCTCGCGATCTGGTGCGCGACCGCGGTCGGCACGCCGTGCAGCGTCAGGCCTCGGGTCAGCGCCCGGGGGAGGGTGCCCGCCAGCCCGGCGATCATCAGGGAGAAGAACACGCCGATCGACAGGGCGGTGCCAGAGTTCTGGTAGGTCGATCGCATGCCGGAGGCCGCGCCGCGGTGCCTGGCCGGAACGCTGCTCATGATGGAGGCCGAGTTCGGTGCCGCGAACATCCCGCCGCCGATGCCGTTCGCGAGCGAAAGCAGCGCGAATGCCCAGTAGGAGAAGTCGACCGGCAGCAGCAGCATGCCGACGAAGCTAGCGCCGAAGATGACCATTCCGGCGGTGGCAAAGCCGCGGGCGCCGAACCTGTCGGACAGCGCTCCCGACACGGGACCGGCGACGAGGATGCCCGCGGTGAGCGGCAGCAGGAAGATGCCCGCCCAGAACGGCGTGTCGGAGTAGCTGTAGCCGTGGAGCGGCAGCCAGATGCCCTGCAGCCAGATGATCAGCATGAACTGTAGCCCGCCCCGGGCGATGGCGACCGTCAGGCCGGCCACGTTGCCTGCGGTGAATGCCCGGATACGGAACAGGCTGAGCTGGAACATTGGATCGGTGACCTTGGACTCGAGCACCACGAACGCCGCGAGCACCAGGACGCCGGCGATCAGCAGCCCGTAGACAGCCGGGTTCATCCAGCCCATGCTGTCGTGGCCGTACGGCTGGATGCCCTCGGTCAGCGCGACCAGGACGGCGCCGAGGCCGAGGGCGAACGTGACGTTGCCCCACCAGTCGATGCGAGCGCGGTGCCGCTCGCCGGTCTCCCGGAGCTTGAGGTATGCCCACACGGTGCCGTAGACGCCCACTGGCACGTTGACCCAGAACACCGCGCGCCAGTCAAGCGCGGCCAGGATGCCGCCCGCGACCAGGCCGATGAACTGGCCGGCGATGGCGGCGACCTGGTTGACGCCGAGCGCGAAGCCCCGCCGGTCCAGCGGGAACGCGTCGGTCAGGATGGCGGCGGAGTTGGCGGTCAGCATGGAGCCGCCGAAAGCCTGAAGCACGCGCCACCCGATCAGCCACAGCGCCGCGCCGCGGGCCACGAACGGATCGAAGGACAGCAGGACCGAGGCGGCCGTGAAGACGGCGAAACCGGCGTTGTAGATCCGGACCCGGCCGTACATGTCGCCGAGACGGCCTAGGGTGACCACCAGCACCGCCTGCACCAGGCGGTAGCCCATGATCATCCACAGCAGGTAGAAGATGTTCCCCGGCGCCAGCGGGTCCAGGTGGATGCCGCGGAAGATAGCGGGCAGGGCGATGATGACGATCGACCCGTCGAGCGCCGACATGAAGACGGCCGCCGTCGTGTTCGACAGGGCCACCCACCGGTACCGGTCAGCCGTCCGCGCCGCGCCGCCCGTCACCCCGTTACCTCCCGCATGCGCTCGCCGGCCCGGATCGGACGCGCCTGCGGCCCGCTGAGCTCACAGCCGCTCGGCCAGCCGCTCGAGCAGCGGCGCGGCCCCTGCCAGCAGGTCAAGCTCCGCGCGCGTGAACCCGTCCGCCAGCGCCCGGGCTAGCAGCGCGGTGTGAGCATTGCGCCGGTCCCGCAGGACCTGGCGCCCCTCCTCGGTCACCGAGATGACCGCGCGCCTGCCATCGTGCGGATCAGGTTGGCGCTCGACCAGCCCCCGTGCCTCAAGCGCCGCCACCGTCGCGCCCATGGATTGCGGGCTGATCTGTTCCTGCCTGGCCAGAGCGCCCGGTGTCGTAGGGCCGCCGCGATCGAGCCGCACCAGGGCGGCGCTCTCGGCAGCGTCAGGTCGCCGTCGACGCGCTCGGCCTTCACCTGGCGGAGTCGTCGGCGCAGCAGCCCGATACTGTCGCGCAGCGCCGCCGCTACCCCAGTGATGTCTGCGTCCGGGGTCATAAAGCTAAGGCTAGCCTAATAAGGCTCGCCTTAATAATTTGCCTGTACTGCGCTGCGGCCACCGAGTGCCGGACTCCGGCCTGACGGAGCTATCCCTTGCCGGGCGCGACATAGGCGGTGACAGGCAGCAGGTCAGAGCGGACGCCCGCCAGGTGACGCTTGGGCCAGTGCTGCACGTACGGCGGCGCAGTCTGGCCTGAGCCCACCAGGAAGGCGATGTGGACTCGCGCCTGCCGTTGGCGGGCCAAGGGAACCGTAGGCGTGGAAGCGCAGCCCGCATCGTAGGCCACAGGGATGTTTTGTGCCCCGTTAACCAGGCACGGCGGGCGCACTCCGAGCCGATGCAGGTCATCGGCAACCTGCGTGAAGGAGGCGAAGAATCCGGCCTTCTCCCGCACCTGGTGGGAGAGCACGACCTCCTGGACCAGCAGTTGCACCACGAGCGCACCCACGACGAGCGCGACCCCAGCCTGCCTGGCCTGCCAGTCTGCCAGCAGGAAGCCGAGCGCGTCGGCCACCGGGATGGCGAGCAGCAGGTAGGCGGGCAACAGGAACCGGGGTGCCGCGTAGTTGACAAGGAACAGGTACTGGAAGGCAGCAGCGAGCCCGCAGCAAGCCGCGAGCGCCGATGACGCGAGCCGCCCTGCCCGGTGCGCGGCCAGCACGCCGAGCACGACGATCACCGGCAGCGCTAGCCACCACAGGCCAACCACCGGGTCGCGAAGGCCGACGGTGCACGGTCGGCACAGCGTCGGGCCGTTAAGCGCCCGCAACTCGGCCCACCAGCCTGCGTACACGCCGAACCCGCCCTGCTCCGCTGCGGCCGCGTGCAGCCTGGCCAGTAGGCCGCCGTAGCGGACATACGCTTCGATCACCCACTCCGCCGCGCCTCCGGCAAAGCCCAGCACCACAGCAGCAAGCAGCGATGCCTGGCGGAAGCGGGGCACGGCGAGCACCGCAATGCCGAGGGCAGCGGCGACGTAGAGGGCATCACCGGGACGGACAAGCGCCGCGACGGCCAGACAGGCCGCAAGCCCAGCCAGCAAGCCCTGGCGGCCCCGGAGGAAGCCCAGGATCTGCGCGCTGTGCGGCGTAGCCGGGCCGGAATCGGATGGGGCGGGAACGGCGGGCACCACCCGGCCCGCGGCGGAGGCCCGCAGAAACAGTCCAACGGCGCCAAACACGCTGAAGGCGACCCACTCGTCGGGCATGGCCTGCGGCCCGTAGTACTGGGCCGTCCACAGGCTGGCATAGCAGAACCCCGCCAGCGCCAGCAGCCAGGCCGGCCATAGTCGGCGCCATGCCAGCAGGGCCAGCAGGAGGCCGGCCCCGGACAGCAGCGACAGGTAGACCCGCAGCGCCAGGACCGAGGCGGTCAGCATAGTGACGGGCGCGGCCAGCAGGGATACGCCTCTCGCCCTGGCCGGGTCCAGGTTTGCGGCTGGTGCGTGGATGCTGAGCTGGCTGATATAGACAACTTCGTCCCAGCTGAGCCCGAGATGCGGCGCCACTAGGACTAGCTGCGCAAGGCTGAACGCCGCTGCGACGCCGACGAGCCACCACACGCTGTCAGCCGCAGGCAGCACCGTCCGGCCGGTGCGCGCCTGGCCCCCCGATGTCGGCGGCCGGGCGGCCCCGGTCCGGGCGGGTGAGATCACCCAGTGAACCTGCCCGCGCAGTCGCGGCCCGCGAGGTAGCTCGGCGCAGAGTTGGCTCAGCCGCGAC
>JASHSZ010000445.1 GCA_030040815.1 Streptosporangiaceae bacterium | reverse complement strand
CGGCGACCGCCGGACGCCGTGCTGCTTGACCTGGGCCTACCAGACATGGACGGCAACGAGGTCATCCGCCGGCTGCGGGGCTGGACGGCCGTGCCGGTGCTCGTGCTCTCCGGCCGGGCCGGGTCCGGCGACAAGATCGGCGCGCTGGACGCCGGCGCCGACGACTACGTCACCAAGCCGTTCTCGATGGAGGAGTTGCTGGCCAGGCTCCGCGCCTTGCTGCGACGGGACGCACAGCCGTCGAGCAAACAGGTATTCACCATCGGGCACGCCACGATTGACCTGGTCGCTAGGTCAGCCACCCGGCGGCTCGATGACGGCGGCGGGCCGGAGGCCGCTGCCGCTGTCCACCTGACCAGGACCGAGTGGCGGATGCTGGAAATCCTGCTGCGCTCGCCTGGTCAGCTGGTGCCGTCCGGCCGGCTACTGTCCGAGCTGTGGGGACCGGGCGCCGAGGACCGTACCTACTACCTGCGTTTCCACATGGCGGGGTTGCGCCGCAAGCTGGAGGACGACCCGCCCCGGCCGAAGCATCTGCTCACCGAGCCAGGGATGGGCTACCGGTACCAGCCGTGACAGGCCGGGCATGATGGACCCGAGGCGGGTGGTGTCTGGGCGCCTCAGGCTGGCCTAGCCTCGGTATCACCGGGCATTGTGGACAAGAAGCGTGACCGGCGGCCGGTACGGCCAGCCGGTAGCAGGAGAGTTATGAGCACGGACGGTCTGGCGGACGTCACGGCCGGCCGGCGGCCGGGCAGCCGTGGCCAGCTGCGGATCTACCTGGGCTCCGCGGCCGGGGTCGGCAAGACGTTCGCCATGCTCAACGAGGGGCAACGGCGCCGCGACCGCGGCACCGACGTGGTGGTCGCGTTCGTCGAGACCCACGGCCGACCGCACACCGAGGAGCAGATCGGCGACCTGGAGATCATCCCGCGCAAGCAGGTGCCGTACCGCGGCACTGCCTTCGAGGAGATGGACACCGACGCGGTGCTGGCCCGGCATCCCGACGTCGCGCTGGTGGATGAGTTCGCGCACACCAACGTGCCCGGCTCCCGCAACGCCAAGCGCTGGCAGGACGTGGCCGAACTGCTGGACGCCGGCATCGACGTGATCTCGAACGTGAACATCCAGCACCTGGAGTCGCTCAACGACGTTGTGGAGAAGATCACCGGCGTGCCGCAGCGGGAGACCGTCCCCGATGCCGTGGTTCGCGCCGCCGATCAGGTCGAGCTCATCGACATGACCGCCGAGGCGCTGCGCCGCCGGATGGCGCACGGCAACATCTACAAGGCCGAGAAGATCGACGCCGCGCTGACCAACTACTTCCGCATCGGCAACCTGTCCGCGCTGCGCGAGCTGGCACTGCTCTGGCTCGCCGACAAGGTCGACGAAGGTTTGCAGCGCTACCGCGTCGCACACGACATCCACGGCACCTGGGAGGCCAGGGAACGGGTCGTGGTCGCGCTGACTGGCGGCCCGGAGGGCGAGACGCTGATCAGGCGTGCGGCCAGGATCGCAGCCAGGTCGACGGGCGGCGACCTGCTCGCCGTCCACGTCACCAGGTCAGACGGGCTGACCGGCGCCGATCCGGCGGCGCTGGCGAATCAGCGGCGGCTGGCCGAGTCACTGGGCGGCACGTATCACCAGATAGTCGGGGACAACGTCGCGGACGCGCTGCTGACCTTCGCCCGCGCGGAGAACGCGACGCAGCTCGTCCTCGGGGTGAGCCGCCGCAGCTGGCTGTCCTCGGTGCTGACCGGGCCCGGCGTCAGCATGCGGACCGTCCGCGGGTCGGGCGACATCGACGTGCACATCGTCACCCACTCCCAGGCAGGCCGCGGCCGCGGCCTGCCGAGGACTCGTGGCGGGCTGACGCGCGAGCGGCAGATTGCCGGGTACGTGCTGGCGGCCGCGTTGACCCCGCTGCTCACCCTTGTCCTCGCCAGCGTGCGCGCCAACCTCAACCTGACCACCGACATGCTGGTCTTCCTAGCGGCTGTGGTCGCAGTCGCGCTGGTCGGCGGGTTCATTCCGGCGCTGCTGGCTGCGGTCGCTGGCTCACTGCTGCTCAACTACTACTTCACGCCGCCCATCCATCAGTGGACGATCGCACAGGCGAACAACACGCTCGCACTGGTGATCTTCATCGCGGTCGGCCTGGCGGTCAGCTCGGTCGTCGACGCCGCGGCGCGGCGCACCAAACAGGCGGCGAGAGCGGGGGCCGAGTCCGAGCTGCTGGCGACCACGGCCGGCAGCGTGCTGCGAGGCCAGCGCGCCCTGTCGGCCGTGCTGGATCGGGTGCGCGAAGCGTTCGGAATGGACTCGGTCACCCTGCTCGAGCGGCCGGCCGACCAGCCAAAGAACAACTGGAGCTGGGTAGCGGCCGGCGCCTCGGGCGAGCCGCCGGTCGGACGGCCCGAGGAGGCAGACGTGGAGGTGCCGGTGAGCGACAACCTCGTGCTCGCGCTCCGCGGGCGCACGCTGCCGGCTTCCGACCGCCGGGTGCTGGGCGCGTTCGCCGCGTACGCCGCTGCGGTACTCGAGCAGAGCAGGCTCACGGCCGCCGCAGAGGCCGCCAAGCCGATCGCGGCGGCCGACCGGGTGCGCACCGCCCTGCTCGCCGCCGTCAGTCACGACCTGCGGACGCCGCTGGCCTCGGCCAAGGCCGCGGTCACGAGCCTACGCAGCAGCGACATCGAGTGGGACGCCGCAGACCACGACGAGCTGCTGGCGACGGCTGACGAGTCGCTGGACAAGCTAACCCGGCTGGTGGACAACCTGCTTGACATGAGCCGGCTGCAGGCCGGCGCGCTCGCGGTGTTCCCCCGGCCGGCCGATCTGTCGGAGATCGTCGCCAGGTCGCTGGATGACCTTGGCCCGGCCGCTCGGGACGTCACCCTCAGCATCCCCGACGACCTGCCGGAGGTCGCCGTGGACCCAGCCATCCTGGAGCGCGTGATCTCCAACCTCACGGCGAACGCCTTGCGCTACTCGCCGCCCGGCTTGCCACCGGCGCTCACCGGCAGCGCGTTGAACGACCGCGTCGAGCTCAAGATCATCGACCGGGGTCCGGGCGTGCCCGAGGCCCAGTGGAACCAGATCTTTATCCCGTTCCAGCGAATGGGCGACACCGACAACACCACCGGGGTCGGACTGGGTCTGGCCCTGTCGCGCGGGCTGACCGAGGCCATGGACGGCACGCTGGAACCCGATGAGACCCCAGGTGGCGGGCTGACCATGACGCTGTCACTGCCTGCAGTGCCGCCCCCGTCCGTCCAGCTCGGCCACGACGATTTCGGCCAGGATCGAGACAGCGAGCCGGACAGCGTGACGCCGTGACCACGATCCTGGTCATCGACGACGAGCCCCAGATCGTTCGGGCGCTGCGGATCAACCTGCGGGCACGGCAGTTTCAGGTACTTTCGGCGGGCTCGGCCGCCGAGGCGCTCGAAGTCGCCGCTAAGCACCCGCCGGATCTCGTGATCCTTGACCTCGGGCTGCCGGACATGGACGGCGTCGAGGTTATCCACGGTCTGCGCGGCTGGACCGAGGCGCCGATCATCGTGCTGTCCGGCCGGACCGATAGCACGAACAAGGTCGAGGCGCTCGACGCCGGCGCCGACGACTACGTTACGAAGCCGTTTGGTATGGACGAGTTGCTCGCCCGGATGCGCGCCGTCCGAAGACGCTCCGCGGCCGAACCCGACGCGCCACGCGTCCAGCTCGGCGACCTGGTCGTCGATCTGGCCGCCCGGCGGGTTAGCCGCAGCAATCCGAGAGCGGACAGCTCCAGCGGCGCGAACGGCGACGTCCGGCTCACCCCGACCGAGTGGCATCTCCTCGAGGTGCTGTTGCGGAACCCGGGCAAGCTGCTCACCCGCCAGCAGCTGCTGGCCACCGTCTGGGGACCTGGCTACGCCGACGCCACCGGCAACCTGCGGCTGTACGTGGCCCAGCTCCGCCGCAAGCTCGAGCCGGACCCCGCCCGGCCCCGCTGGCTACTGACCGAGCCGGGCATGGGTTACCGCTATCAGCCGGATCCGGACGAGATCAAGTTAAGCCGGTAGCGCAGTCGGCAGATGACCACGTTGGGTGCACCGCGCTGGATTGCCTGCTCGAGCACGAAGCCCCGCTGATTGTGCAGGATCCGTTGCCACGGCTTCGCCGCCTGGATCTCCGGAATCAGGACGACCAGCTGGTCCTTCTGGTTAGTGCGATCCAGTTCCCGCAGGTACGTCACGATGGGCGCGCCGAGCTGGCGCTGCGTGCTATGCAGCGTCACCAGCCGTACCCCGGGGTGCCACTGCGCCCACTGGTCCTGCAGCCGGGCCGCGGCTGCGTGTTCCTCGGTATCGTCGTAGCAGACCGTCACCGCGATCACCTCATCCCCGAGCGACAACGCGGCCGAGATGGCCTCGCGCACGAGCCTGGACATGCCTGCCACCGGAACCACCACCAGCGCCGTTCGCGGCTGCGGGGGATCTGGCACCTGGCCAATCTCGAGCGCCGCGCCCATCCGGGCGTAGACCGTGTGGATACGGCTGAACATCAGGACCAGCCCAGGCACGACGATCACGACCAGCCAGGCACCCTCGGTGAACTTACTGACCAGCTCGATTACCAGAGCCGCCGCCGTGAACGCGGCGCCCACCCCATTGATGATCGCCCGGCTCAGCCAGCCAGGGCTGCGCTGCTCGCGCCAGTGCTTGACCATGCCGCCCTGCGACAGCGTGAACCCGACGAACACCCCGATCGCGAACAGCGGGATCAGCGCCTGGGTGGAGCCGCTGGAAGCAACCAGCAGCGCCGCGGCGAGCACGGCCAGCACCACCACGCCGTACCGGTGCACCTGGCGCGCGGCGCGCAGGAAGAACAGGTGCGGCAGGAAGTTGTCGGTGGCGAGCAGCGAGGCCAGCACCGGCAGGCCGCCGAAGGAGGTGTTCGCCGCGAGTGCCAGCAGCACCGTGGTGATCAGCTGGATCGCGTAGAAGATGACGTTGTGCCCAATGGCCCCCTGGGTGAGCTGGGCCAGCGTCGTGGTCGTGGACGAGGGCTCGGCGTCATACTTCTGCGCCACAACGGCGATGCCGATCAGCATCACGCCCAGGATGATGCCCAGACCCATCTCGGTGTGCTGGGCGCGGCGGGCTCGCGGGAGCCGGAACTCAGGGACCGCGTTGGCGATCGCCTCCACTCCGGTCAGCGCCGAGCAGCCGGACGCGAAGGCCCGCAGCAGCAGCAGCACGCCGACCGTCACCGGCACCGACGAGACCGATCCCTGCGGGAACGGCAGCGGGTGGGTGCGCAACAGCCCGGCGATGATCACAGTGAAGATCCCGGCGATGAACAGGATCGTGGGGAGGATGAACAGCCGCGCGGACTCGGCGACGCCCCAGAGGTTCGCCGCGGTGATGAACGCCAGCACGGCTAGGCAGATCCACACCCGGTCCGGGTACAGGGGAGGATAAGCCGACGTGAGCGCCTCCACGCCGGCCGAGACGCCGACGGCCGCGTTGAGCACATAGTCGACGACCAGGGAGGCCGCCGCGATCAAGCTGGCCTGCACGCCTAGGTGCGTCTTGCTTACCGCGTAGGCGCCACCGCCGGTGGGAAAGGCCGCGATCACCTGCCGGTAGGAGACCACCAGCACGGCGAGCAGCAGCACGATCGCGAGCGTGACCGGCAGCGTGTAACGCTGCAGCGCGACCAGCCCGGCCGTCGCAAGCACGATGATGATGGCCTGCGGGCCGTACGCCACCGAGGACAGCGCGTCCAGCGACAGCGCCGCCAGCCCTTCGAGCGCAGTGAGCTTGTGTCGCTCTTCTTCATCCGACGCTGGCGGCGACGCGAGCGGGCTCTCCGGCACCAGCTAATCCAAGCATGCCCAAGTGCGCTGACGGCTGCTGACCAGGCTCGGGCTAACCCAGCGTTACGGCGATAATCGCGATGATCGCGACGACGACGACCATCCCGAGGATCAGGATGCCAAGCCGCGTCCGGCTCCGCGCGGCCGTGTCTATCTTTTCCCACTGCCTGGTCTGCTCGGCTTGCTGGGCGGCAAAGGCCTGGAACTGGGCCGTGTTCGCCGAGATATCGGGCGTGGCGCGGAATTCGCCCGTGGTAATGCGCCGACCGCGAGGCGGGGGCTCGCTGTACCGCTCGGTCATGGCCAAGACTGTAGCCGACGACACCACCGGACTTTCCCAAAACTCCCAACTTGCTCAAAGTCACACTGCTGGCGTCCCGAGTCCCGGCTCGGCTATCCCCTACTCCGGCCGGTCCGGCAGGGCATCAGGCCGGTGCACCAGCCTCGACAGCACGATCACGCTGCGGGTCCGGACGACAAACGGCTCCGCGCCGATCCGCTCGACGACCTGCTCGAAGTGGCGCACGTCCGCGGCCCTGATCTGCAGCAACGCGTCCGCCTCGCCCGTCACGGTGCACGCCCCGACGACCTCTGGATGCTTGGCGACCGCGGCGGCAATGTCGCCCGGTGAGGTCCGGCCGCGGCAGAACAGCTCCACGTAGGCCTCGGTGGTCCAGCCCAGCGCAGCCGGGTCGACCCGTGCCGAGAAGCCGGTGATGGCGCCCGAAGCGCGCAGCCGGTCAACCCTGCGCTTCACCGCCGGCGCGGACAGCCCGACCTGCGCGCCCACCTCCGCGTAGGTGGACCTTGCGTCATCGACCAGCGCTGCCACGATCCGCCGGTCGAGCTCGTCGAGGGTCACCCCACCGAAGTTAGACGATCAGCGCCGCTCGCAGGCGCGCAAGGCCGCTGCCGGTCAGCCCGTTCGCCCGCAGATATCCTTCGGCGGATCCGGCGACCGCCCGAACCCGATCGAGCACCTCCAGGATGAGCTCCGATGGGCTGCCCAGGAGCGCTCTTGTCAGCTCTTCGCCGACGCCGGTGCTGGCGCTGAGCTGGCCGATGGCAGGTGTCTGGTCCGGGTCGAGGTAGACGGCGCTGAGCGCGTAATCCGCGGCGATCAGCTCGTCCGGCACGCCGAGCACGGCGAGGATCAGCGCGATGACCACCCCGGTCCGGTCCTTGCCCGCGCTGCAGTGCACAAGGGCCGGCATGGCGTCGTCGCCGCACAGCTCGGCGATCGCCGCTGCGAGCTGCCCGCCGCACTCGTCGATGAAGTAGCGGTAGAGAGCGCCCAGCTCGAGCGGCACGCCCTGCAAGTCTCCCGTGAGCACGGGAATGTGCGTGACGCGCCCGCACACCGGGCTCGGCGCCTGGTCCACCTCGAGCCGCGTCCGCAGGTCGATGACGGTCCGCGGCCCAAGCCCGGTGACCGCTGCCACGCCAGCGGAATCCAGCCGGTGCAGCGCATCCGAGCGGAACAGGGTCCGCCAGCGCACGGATCCCCCGCTCGCGACCGGGTACCCGCCCACATCCCGGAAGTTGAGGACTCCCGCCAGGTCAATCCGCCGCCGCGGATCATCCAGGTACCCTGCATCAACCGAACCGACCGTCTGCGTCAAGCGGCTGCCTCACTGAGGTTGGTCGTTCCCATCTCTGTCCGCACATACGGTCTCACGCCGATACGTCCGGCTCGCTACCGCTCCCCGTCCGCTCGGTTAACGGTCCCGCGCCGCGAGTAGCGTGAGCGAGGGAGGATAGCGCGATGAGCCGACTCGGTAACATGTACGGCCCGGACGCCACATTCCTCGGCGTGCCGAGGGCAGCACTCGCCGAGCCGGAGTCTTGGTCCGGTACCGACATTATGATCATCGGCGGCCCCTTCGACGGCGGCACGTCCCACCGGCCGGGGGCGCGCTTCGGCCCGCAGGCCATCCGATTCACCGACTACCTGCCGCACGACGGCAGCAGGCCGCACCTCGCGCTCGGCGTCGACCCGCTGGCAGAGTTGACGGTGGCCGACGCCGGCGACGTGGAGATGCTGCCAGGCGACACCGGCCTGTCGCTGCGCCGCCTGGAGGACGCCGTCTACCGGGCCTGCCGCGGCGGCGCCATCCCGGTCATCCTGGGCGGCGACCACACGATCGCGCTGCCGGACGCCACCGGCGTGGCCAGGCATGTGGGCTGGGGCCGGCTGTCGGTGATCCACTTCGACGCGCACGCCGACACCGGGAACACCCAGTTCGGCGCTCTGCTGGGGCACGGCACACCGATGCGTCGACTGATCGAGTCCGGGGCCGTCCGCGGCGACAGGTTCGTGCAGGTCGGGCTGCGCGGCTACTGGCCGGAACCGGAAACCCTCGACTGGATGGCGCTGCAGCGAATGCGCAGCTTCGAGATGACCGAGGTGGTCGCGCGAGGGCTGGATGACTGCCTGACCGAGGCGTTCGCGATCGCGACGGACGAGTGCGATGGCGTCTTCTTGTCGGTCGACATCGACGTGGTTGACCCTGGGATGGCACCCGGCACCGGGACACCCGAACCGGGCGGGCTGACCGGGCGGCAGCTGCTCGATGCGGTCCGGCGGATCGCCATGGAGTTGCCGCTCGCCGGGATGGACGTGGTCGAGGTGGCGCCGCCGTTCGACCACGCCGAGGTCACCGCGTTCCTGGCCAACCGGGTCGTTCTGGAGGCGCTTTCCGGCATCGCCTGGCGGCGTCGCCGACAGGCAGGCGATCCCGGCCGGGCGCGTCCGGACCCGGCGGCACCGCTGCTTCGCGATCGCTAGCCCGCCGGCATCTCCCGCCATCAGGGTCGGCCGCTAGTGCACCAGGATCGAGAGGAAGAACAGCGTCGAGTCGTACAGGAAGTGCGCCAGGATCGGCCGGCTCAGCTTCCGGTGCTTCTGGAACGAGCGGGTCACGA
>JASHSZ010000444.1 GCA_030040815.1 Streptosporangiaceae bacterium | reverse complement strand
GAAGCAGCCCGTGCCGGGCCCGGCCACGGTACCGCGCCTGAACATCGACGGGGACGGCCAGGGCGACCTGAACGGCCACGGCGGTGAGCAGCGCGCCGTGCTCGTCTACCAGATCCAGTCCTACCGGTACTGGGCGCGGCACCTTGGGCGGGACGACCTCAGCCGTGGCCAGTTCGGCGAGAACCTTACCGTCGACGCCATGCCCGGCAACGAGGTCTGCATCGGCGACCGGTACCGCATCGGAGACGCCGAGTTCGAGGTCACCCAGCCGCGGGTTACCTGCTACCGCGTCGGCGTGCGCCTCGGCGAACCGCAGCTGCCGGCACTCCTGGTGAGCCACCACCGTCCCGGCTTCTACATGCGCGTCATCACCGAAGGAGGCATCCAGGCCGGGGACCAGATCGTCAAGACCCGCTCGGGCCGCACGCCCGGGCGCGTGACCTACTCGCCGGATCCGCTGGACCCCCGGCAGTCGGTGAGGTGCTGATCTGCTGCGCCCGGCCCGGCAACGACACAGTCCTGGACCTGTGAGCCTGCAGGGGCCGCTGGCAGCCACACAGCAACGAAGGAGGCCAACACATGGTGACGTGGGACGACGTGACCCGTGCTGAGGTGCTGCGGGCCATACAGGAATACGACCGGCTAGGCCCGGAACAGTTCTTCTCCGCGCACGGATTCGGCCCTACAACGACCTATGACCTGGTCTGGGAGAAACGCCGTTACCCGCCGAAGGCGATCCTGGGCACGGCCTATGAGTTCGGCACGGGCCAGCGGCTGGCCCCCGGCGAATTCGAGGGCGGGAAGTCCGGCGCGGTACGGGTACTGGAAAAGCTGGGGTTCACCGTCGCGGCCAAGCAGCCGGCCAGGTAAATCCGGAAGGGAGCGCCTGAGATGGGCATGACAGCAGGCACGACAGGCGAGGACCGCAGGCGCACGGCGCTGGTGACCGGCGGAACGGGAGGCATGGGCCGGGCCGTTGCCGCCGGGCTCGCTGCCGACGGGTTCGACGTCGCGGTGGCTTATTCGGGCGACGGGAAGTCAGCCGAGGCGACGGTGGGCGAGATTGAACGGCAGGGTCGCCGCGGCGCGGCATTCGAGGCTGACGTAGCTGATGACAAGGCGGTATCTGGCCTGTTTGACGCGGTCGAGGACGGCATCGGCCCGGTTGACGTCGTGGTTCACACGGCCGGGATCAATCATCCCTGCACCCTGGCTGACCTTGATCTGGCCGAGTTCGACGCGATTCACCGGGCGAACGTGCGGGGCACGTTCGTGGTCGACCAGCAGGCTGCGCGCCGGGCTCGTCACGGCGGCTCGATCGTCAACGTGTCGTCGAGCATGGTGCGGGCGGCACCGCCCGCGCTGAGCGCGTACGCGGCGTCCAAGGCCGCGGTCGACGCGCTGACCCGCATCCTGGCGAAGGAGCTGCGCGGCCGCGACATCACGGTCAACGCGGTGGCGCCCGGCCCGACCGCGACCCCTGCGTTCCTGGCCAGCACCCCGGCCGAGGAGCAGATGGAGCTGGCCGCCTTGCCGCCGCTGGAGCGCCTCGGCAGTCCGGAAGACATCGCCGGGGTGGTGTCGTTCCTGGCCGGCCCGGCCGGCCGGCCGGTCAACGGCCAGGTGGTCTATGCGAACGGAGGGTTCGTCTAGCCATGGGAAATGACCACTACGACGTCCTCGTTGTCGGCAGCGGGCCGGGCGGCGCGACCACGGCCGCCCGGGTGGCCGAGACCGGCAAAAGCGTGCTGCTGCTCGAACGCGGTGACTTCCTGCCGCGAGAGCGGGACAACTGGAACTCGCATGCTGTCTTCGGTGCCGGGAAATACACGGCCGACGAGACGTTCTACGACCTGCACGACCGGCCGTTCCAGCCCGAGCTGCATTACTACGTGGGCGGCAACTCGAAGGTCTACGGCGCGGCGCTGCTGCGGCTGCTGCCCGCCGACTTCGGCGAGGTGCGGCATCCGAACGGTGTCGCGCCGGCGTGGCCGCTCCGTTACGACGACATGGAGCCGTATTACGTGCGGGCCGAGCACCTGTTCTGGGTGCACGGCGAGCACGGTGAGGACCCGTACGCCGGCTACTCAAGCCACGACTACAAGTACCCGCCCGTGCAGCACGAGCCCCACATCCAGGAGCTGTCGGACGGCATGGAGAAGCTCGGCCTGCACCCGTTTCACATGCCGCTGGGCGTGCAGCTCACCCAGGACGCTCAGGGCCGGGCCACTAGAGAGTCACCGTGCATCCGGTGCGACCGGATCGACGGCTTCCCGTGCCTGCTCGGCGCCAAGGCCGACGCCGAACGGGCGGTGATCCTCCCGGCCCTGGCTGCGCATCCCAACCTGACCCTGATGACCCGAACGACGGTCGAGCGCGTCCTGACGGACCCCGGCGGCCGCTCCGTCGCGGGCGTCGAGGTGACCCTGCCGGACGGCTCCCCGCATGCCTTCACCGCCGACATCATCGTGGTGTCCGCGGGAGCCATCCTCTCGGCCGCCCTGCTGCTGAAGTCGGCAAGCGACCAGCATCCGCGGGGGCTGGCGAACTCGTCCGACCTGGTCGGCAGAAACTACATGCGGCACAACAACCTCGCGCTCATCGCCTTCTCTCGCGAGCCGAACCCGACGGTCTTCCAGAAAACGCTGTCTCTCAACGACTTCTACGGTCCCAGCGAGCAGTGGGAATATCCGATGGGCAACATCCAGATGCTCGGCAAGTCCGACGACTGGCAGCTGCGGGGAGCGGCGCCGCACGGCCTGGGCGCGGCTCCCTCCGCTCCCTTCGGCGATGTCGCACGGCACTCTGTCGACTTCTGGCTGTCCAGCGAGGACATCCCGCTCCCGGACAGCAGGGTCACGCTCCGGCCCGACGGCGCGATCCGGCTGGCCCTACAGCCCGGCAACAACACCGAAGCGCTCACCCGGCTCCGCAAGACCTTCCAGGGAAAGCTTAAAGAACTCGGGATGGTGAAAATGACCTTCACCCGAAGCCTCTACCTCCACAAGGCCTTCGACGCCGCGGCAACCGCGCACCAGGCGGGCACGGCACGGTTCGGCATCGACCCTGCCACCTCGGTCCTCGATGTGAACTGCAGGGCCCACGACATCGACAACCTCTACGTCGTCGACGGAAGCTTCATGCCCTCGGTCGGCGCGGTGAACCCGACCCTGACGATCATCGCGAACGCGCTGCGCGTCGGCGATCACATAGCTGAGCGAACCGGAACCCCCGCAGGCTCTCAGCCGACCGCGATTGACCGGTCATCGCAGCACACGTACAGCGCGTGAGGGAAGCGCCCGAATGCCGAGGATCGAGGACTACGCCCTGCTGGGAGACTTGCACACGGCAGCTCTGGTGAGCACCGCCGGGTCAGTCGACTGGCTCTGCCTGCCCCGTTTCGATTCACCCGCTGCGTTCGCCGCCCTCCTGCACGATGATCAGGCCGGGCGCTGGATGCTTGCCCCGCTGGCCGCGGGCACGTGCACAGCCCGCCGTTACCTGCCGGGCACCCTGGTGCTCCAGACCGAATGGGAAACCGCGGACGGCACCGTGCGAGTCATCGACTTCATGCCACCCAGGGCGCGCACCCCGCACCTCATCCGCATCGCCGCCGGCCTGAGCGGCGAGGTGGCGATGCGGTCAATGCTGCGGCTGCGATTCGACTACGGCCGCGTCGTTCCGTGGGTCAAGGCTGACAACAGCCAGATCCATGCGATAGCCGGCCCTGACCTGGTCCGGCTGATTTCCGCCGTTCCGCTGCACGCCGATCACCACGAAACGCTCGCCGATTTCACCGTCCGGCAAGGCGACCGGGTTGCGTTCGTCCTGTCGTGGGCGCCCAGCCACGACCCCGGGATGGAGTACGCGGATCCGGAGCAGGCCCTGTCCGCGACGACAGACTTCTGGACCGGATGGTGCGCCGGCGCTGCCTACCAGACCGGGCCGTACGACGCCGCCGTCGACCGGTCCCTCATCACCCTCAAGGCGCTGACCTACGAGCCGACCGGCGGCATTGTCGCGGCCGCGACCACGTCGCTGCCGGAGGAAATCGGCGGCGTCCGCAACTGGGACTACCGGTACTGCTGGCTGCGCGACGCCACCTACACCCTGCAGGCCCTGCTGGCGGCCGGGTTCAGATCCGAGGCCGGCGCGTGGCGAGACTGGCTGCTGCGGTCGATCGCCGGCCAGCCCGAGGCGCTGCAGATCCTGTACAGCATCGACGGCACGCGGCGACTTCCGGAAGCCGAGCTGGGCTGGCTGGCCGGCTACGAGCGCAGCAGCCCGGTCCGTACCGGCAACGCCGCCGCCGAGCAGCTGCAGCTAGACGTCTGGGGCGAGACGCTTGACGCGTTGTTCCTGGCCAGGGAGGCGGGTCTGCCCGCGGACCGCGACGCGTGGGCCCTTCAGGTTGCGCTGATGGATCACCTCGAGTCGGCCTGGCGCGAGCCGGACAACGGGCTGTGGGAAGTCCGCGGCGACCGGCAGCAATTCACCCACTCCAAGGTCATGGCCTGGGCCGCCGCGGACCGGATGGCACGATCGGTGCGCACCCACGGGCTGCCCGGCCCGGTGCTGCGCTGGGAGCAGCTGCGTGATCAGATCCATCACGACGTGGTCACCCGCGCCTTCGACACCCAGCGCAATACCTTCACCCAGGCCTACGGCTCAACCGCGCTCGATGCCAGCCTGCTGCTGATGCCCAGGGTCGGCTTCCTGCCCGCCACCGACCCTCGCGTGCTGGGCACGATCGGCGCGATCCGGCGCGAGCTGACCGAGGACGGCCTGGTCCGCCGGTATCAGACCACCGACACCGACGACGGCCTCAAGGGCACCGAAGGGGTGTTCATCGCCTGCTCGTTCTGGCTGGTCGACGCCCTGCACGCAGCCGGGGAGCAGCAGGCGGCAACTGACCTCTTCGAGCGGCTCCTGCTGCTGCGCAACGACGTCGGCCTGCTGAGCGAGGAATGGGATCCGGTCGCCCAGCGCCAGCTCGGCAACACGCCGCAGGCTTTCAGCCACTTCGGCCTGGTCGTCAGCGCCGTCCAGCTGCACATGCAGGGCCCGGCCCGCAGCGACAGCCCGATGGCGAGGTGACAGACATGCAAGCCGTGCGGATCGACCGGGTCACCCTGATCGTGTCGGACCTTGACCGGGCCGAAGATGACTACGTCACCACCTTCGGCTGCGATGTCGAGCACCGGGACGCCGTCGAGCGCTCGCTGACCAGCGTGCTGGGCATCCCGCGGGCCAGCGGCCGGCGGTCACTGCTGCGGCTGGGCCGCGAGCGGATCGAGCTGCTGGAGTTCGCCGACTCGATGGGCCGCCCGTACCCGTGTGACAGCACCAGCACCGATATCTGGTTTCAGCACATGGCCATCGTGGTGACAGACATGTCCGACGCTCATCGGCGCGTGATGTCCCATCCGAGTTTCGGGCCGATCAGCCGCGCGGGCCCGGTACAGCTGCCCGCGGAGGCGGGTGGTGTGACGGCGTTCAAGTTCCGCGATCGCGACGGCCACCCGCTGGAACTGATCGCGTTCCCGGAAGCGCGGATCCCGGCGGAGTGGCACAGCGGGGGCAATGCCGGGCTGTTCCTCGGCGTCGATCACACCGCTATCGGCATCAGCGACTCTGCCGTCAGCACGAGGTTCTTCCGGTCAGTGTTCGGGTTCATCGCCGGAGCGCGCACCGAGAACCGCGGACCGGAGCAGGCCGAACTCGACGACGTCGACAACGTGCAGGTCAGCGTCACACAGCTCGCCAGAGACCTTCCGCCGCCGCGCATGGAACTGCTGCACTACCACGTGGGCACGCGCCGGCCGATCCCGCCCGGCACGGCCAGCAACGACATCGCGGCCACGCACTCCGTCGTGCAAGTCGCGTCCCTGGACGCAACTGCGGACGCGCTGGCACGCTGCGGCAAGCCCCTGGCCGACCATGACCGCATGACCCTTGACGGAAACATCCCCGCCGCCCTGGTGTCAGGACCTGACGGGCACCGCTTCCTGGTCGAACAGCGCGCGCCGGGGATGCCACGCCAACCTGCAAGCTGACGGTCAGGCAGCGGCATGAAGGCCAGGTTCCTGCACTTCGCCACCCGGAGGAGCGGTGGCGCGCAGGCCCGCCAGGGCCTCCGCAGCGGCGCTGACACGACCCGCGCGGCCGTCACCCTCGAGCCCCGGAACGGATAGCACTGGAAAGAGTGGCTCGCCGAGGGCGCCGGGACCGCGATCCTGCTATTCGCGGTCGTAACGGCCAAGTATCTGGCCGTCCGCGCCGGCCCGCTGCTGGGAGCTGCCCTGGCCGCCGCCGCGCTGAGAGCCGGCAGACGGCAGCCTGTCACCGGCAAGCTCCGCCACGATCCGTCAATCGAGTGCCACATGAGGTGCACGCTGCCCGGCCCGCCGGGTCATGGGCCTGACCAGGCACCCGGCGAGGTCGGCGGAAGCTCAGGCGCCGAGAACGTAGCCGGCCGGCCGGGGTCCCGATCAGACGATTCCGGTCAGACACCGTCGCGCCGGACCTTACCCTCACCGGACACTCCGGGCAGATACTCGCGCCGCCAGCCTGCCGCCGCCGTGTCACGCACAGCGTCGAGGATGATGTCCACGACGTCCGCGGGTGCGGTGATCATCGGCGAATGGTCGACCGGACGCGCCCGGGCGCGCGATCCCATCCGCCCGGCGGTGAAATGCTGGGTTTCCGGGTTGATCATGCGGTCCTCTTCAGCGATGAGTACCCAGCTCGGCCGGTCCTGCCACAGCGGCCGCTCGACCGGCGCGCCGATACAGGCAACAGCGATCGGGCGCTGCACCGCGGCGAGAACAGCCTGCTCGTCTCGGCCCGCGTTCTGCGCGAACGCCTCGGCGAATGCCTCCTCGGGCAGCCACACCAGCCCGTGGTCGTCAGGCTTGAGTTCAGGCGCCTTCGGGTGGGGCCGGCCGCGATAGAAGACGTCCCCGACAGTCTCGCCTTCCTGCGGCGCAAGACCTGCGATGTAGACCAGTGCGGCCACCTTCGGGTCGCGTGTCGCGGCGATGACGGCGCCGGCGTAGGCGTGGCCCGCCAGCACGACCGGGCCGTCAAGCCGTCCCAGAACCCGGTCCAGGGTCGCCACGTCGTCAGCGAGGGAGGTCAGAGGCAACGGTGCAGCCGTTACCTTCACCCCGGCAGCCTTCAGCGGGCCGATCACCTTGCTCCAGCTTGATCCGTCGGCCCAGGCGCCGTGAGCGAGCACGACACTGGCGTGATTGCTAGGCATGTTCCCTCCCATGCGGCTCGGTTTTGCTGACTGGTCTCCGCACCGGCTCGTCAGCGCATCCCGGCCTGCCCGCCGGGCTCACAGCACGGACCTTCACGCCCCGGGACCCGCGGCGATGGCGACCGCGCCAGCGCAGGCTGTCGCACGCCCTCCGGTCAGGCGGCCATGTGAGCGAGGCCGGTGAGGTCCACGCATGTCACGTCGCGCCTGCGCACGAACACCATCATGATGTTGCCGCAAACCGGGCAGCGGACCACCGTGCCGGGCGCCTGCAGGTACACCATCAGCTCACCCACGACGCTGGCGCTGCCGCAGGTGGCGGAACTCCTCCCACGTCCAGGTCCTGGGGGTGATCGCCCCGTCGACTGAGAAGGTCCACTGGTCGTGCGGCGTGTGCGGCGTTGGGCCAGCCGACAGCACCGGGAAGTCGTCGGTCACGTACTGACCAGGGGGCACCCGGCCTTCTTCGCCGCCGACGTCACGGCGGTGGCCGTGGAAGCCGCGAGTCACCCGGCTCATGATCAGCCCTCCCCGAGCGCGCGGGATACGAGGTCACGCATCAGCAGCCTCCCGATGTTGCTCAGCGACTATCTGGGTGGTTCGCACGGTTTCGCCGGGACGACTTCGCCTCATATGGCCCCGTGGCCCGCAAGGCGACCATGTGGTCGCTGACGCCCCATAGATCTCGGCCGAACCTTCGCAGTCGCCGAGAAGATTGGTTCCCGCTCCTGGCTGGCCGTATGCGGTCTCAATACGCCAGATGCCTCGCCAGCGGCCCGGAAGACCGCAATCAGTTCCCGGGCGCATCTGCATGTTCACCCGGCGCCGTCGATCATGTTCCCGTGGCGGCACCGGCCAGGCCCGCGAAGGCGCGCCGGAAGCCTTCCAGCGCGAGCCCGAACACCACATGTGACGTGCCCTCCCAGAGCACGGCCGACACGGGCAGCTTCCACGGCGGTTGCTGGATGCGCAGAATGGGCAACGCGCTGGCATGGGTAGATCCGTAGATCGCCAGGCCGGCGGGCACGCCCAGATCGCGCGTGACGGCTGGCCACCGCCGCGCCGCACCGACGTAGGCCACCCCGAGAGCCGCGCCGAAGGCGTAGTGCATCGGGTTCAGCACCGACACGCGCTGCTGCCGAGACAGTCCGTGTCCACTGAGCCGCCTGGCAAGGCGGTCGGCCAGCTCCGCCGGCGGCATCCGGTCTGGATGCCCGGACGGGTCGGCGCCAACGAGCTCCTTCTGAGCCGCGGTCGGCTGAACCAGCCGCTCGAACAGAGCCTGGAGCCGCCGCTCGGTCAGCGACTTGACCCACGATGCGGCTATACCGACAGCGGCGCCGATCATCACCGTACTGCCGATCGTCGTTGCATTTCTGCGTGCTGGCTTTCCCACCATCACCCTCCGTGTGTGTAGTCGCTCCCCCGAAACTGCCTGTACCCAGTCCTGATCAGACCGTCGCGTGCTGTCGCAAGTAGCGGACCAGGCCGATGACGTCGTCGGGGACCAGCCGCCCGATGGCGCCGCTGGGGTAGACGCTGACCACGACCTGGCCGACCGGGTTGAGGACGAGGCCGGTGGACTGGAGGTAGGGGGTCGGGATTGACGAATGCGCCGGTGAGTTCGGCAATGGCGCGGGCATCAGCGCCCTGCATCGGCCCGATGACCCCGGCCAGCGACCCCGTGCGCAGAACTGGACCGCCTTGCAACCGGCAATCGGCCGACCGCCAGAAACGGAGTTCACGGGCCCTTTCAAGATCCGCACCAGCCACATGACCTGCGGCAGCGGACGACCACGACCATCGTGCTGAGAGCACTGGAAATCATCGTGACCCCGCTCCTGGCCCGCGTGGACCTTCCGTACTTCATCGATGGTGAGCGGCTCCTCGTCGGCGTCGCGATGGACCAGCACCGCCCTTCAGCGCTGGGATCCGGAAACGGCGCGGCCGGGGGCGGCGGCCCCGGGCATCTGCTGTTCGGCGGGCAGGGCGCCCTTGGCATCCCCCGATGCCGACCTGGGCCATGATCTCGGTGATCGTGGCTGGATCACCGGCTGGTCCAGCATCGGAGCATGGCGCATGATGACCCGCGACGCCTGACCGAGCGCGGACCGCGCCGGATCGCGATGCATCATCACCCGGGCATCGAAGCCCTCCGACGCCCCGGGCGGCTAGCCAAGGTGCGGCGGAAGTTTCTGGTGGCGGCGGCAGTCCGCCAGGCAGTCCGGCAGACGGCGGAAACGACCCGGAGGCCGTGACGCGAGCTTTGCGGTAGCACGTTTCTCGTGGTGAGATCGGCTGATGTGACAGACGCGGAGCCTCCCCTGATAGTGCTGACAGAGGTGAGCCGCAGCTATGGCGCGCTGCAGGCACTCAAGCCGGTCAGCCTCGCAGTGGCGGCTGGCGAGTGCGTCGCGTTGCTGGGGGTGAACGGGTCAGGTAAGTCGACTCTGCTGCGGATCGCGGCGGGCCGGGACTCGCCGACTACTGGCCAGGTGAGCTATAGCGGCCGACCCCTGCGAGAGGACGCGCTTGCCGCACGGACCGAGATCGCGGCGGCGAGCGAGGTGACGAGCACCTACCCGGACCTGACGGTGCGGGAACACCTTCTGCTAGTCGCGGTCGCGCACGGCGCGGGCAGGATGGCCCCCGGCATCGTGGACAGGGCTCTTGCCGAGTGCCGGCTGGCTGATCACCAGGATGTCTTGCCCGGATCCCTGTCCAGTGGGCAGCGGCAGGCGCTGCAACTGGCCGCGGTGCTGGTCCGGCCACGACGGCTGCTGATCCTGGACGAGCCCGAGCAACGGCTCGATCCCGGGGCCCGGCGCTGGCTGGCTGGCCTGCTGGCGGCCGAGAAAGACAGGGGCGCCGCGTTACTGCTGGCCACGCACCACCTCGAGCTCGCCGAGGCAGTGGCCGATCACGCCATCGTCCTGCTCGACGGTGCGGTCATCAGCCGCGGCACTCCTGGCGACGCCCTGAGCGCCCTGCGGTGATCGCATGAGATCCACACCAGCGACGATTACACCCGAGGCGAGCAGCACGGAACAGGCGCTCGGTCTGCTGCGGGACCTGCACCGCCGACCGGCCAGCGAGCGCGCCGCCGGGATCACCTGGTGGCTGTACCTGGCCGGCCTGGCGGTCTTCAGTTACGGCGGCTGGCTGGTCGCGGCGATCGTCCGGGCGCTGCGGCATCCCCCGCCGCCGACGGCGGACACCGCCGCGCTGCTGCGCGCGGCACCGGCAAGCCTGTGCGCGCTGGGCCTCCTGCTGCTGGCGGCCCTGTTGTGGGATGCACGCTGGCGCGGCCCCATCACCCTCAGCCCGCCCGCGGCTGACTGGCTGCTGGACACCCCTGTCGACAGGGGTCGGCTGCTGCGCCCTCAGTACCGGTCGGCCGCTGCCACGAACATGCTCGCGGGCGCGGTGGCCGGCCTGGTGCCCGCGGCCCTGCTGCTGGCCGCCGGTCTTAGCGGTACCGGCGTGGCTCACTCCCTGGCGCTCGCAGGCGCTGCCATCCTCGGCGCGATGCTGCTGACCGGGCTGGGCACCAGCATCTCAGCGTGGGTCGAAGCACGCCCGGCAGCACGCGAACTGCCGGCCCTGCGATCCGCGACGTCGGCGCTGGCCGTGGCCTGCGTCGCGGTCGCCGCGCTCAGCGCCGCGGTACCACTGCCCGCATCGGTCGGCACCGCGCTGTTGTGGTCGGGGCCGTGGGGATGGGCGGCCCAGGCTTCGGTGAACCTCGCGGGTGGCAGCGCCCCGCTCTGGCCGGCCGCTACAGTCGCCCTCGCGGTACTCACGGCGGGCGCCGCCGTCGCTGCGGACCGCGCAGCGGCCTCGGTCCCGGCCGCTACCCTGCGACTGCACGCGCGGACGATTGGGCACATGACCGCGGCAATGCTCAACCTCGACGCCCGCCGGGTCACCACCGCCTACCGGGACGCGACTAGTGCCTACAGCCGGGTCAGGATGACGGTAAAGACACCCCTGAGCCGCCTGCTTGTGCTGCCATGGCGTGACTTCACCGCGCTCATCCGGGCGCCCATCAGACTAGTGTGGTCGGCGCTGCTCGCTGTCACGGCAACCGGGCTGGCCGCCCTGGCAGTACGGTCGCCGCACGCGGCATTGCTGACCCTGTCCGCAGCGCTCATCTGCGGCTACCTCGCCGCCGCCGGGCTGTGCGAGGGCGCCCGGCTCGACGGTGACGACCCCGGCCGATCGAGTCAGCTGCCGTTCCGGTACCAGGCACTGCCCTGGTGGCATGCCATCGTGCCGTGCCTGGCCCTGGCCATCCTGGCCGGCGCCCCGGCCACCATCCTGACGATCCTGACCGGCCACGCCGTGCTGCTGCCCCTCGTCGCGGCGACCATCCTCGTCCTGGTTGGCGGCGCCCTGGTCAACTCATTCCGCGGCCGGCTCGAAGCCGAGATGTTCCAGGGCTTCGACACCCCGATGGGGCACTCCTCGGGCGTCACGATCACGCTCTGGTACGTCACCGGGCCGCTGCTCGCCGCGGGGCCGATGCTCGTCCTGTGGTACCAGGCAGTCACCACCAGAACCGCCGACGCAGTGATCACGGCCACCGTGCTAGCCGCCGCGCTGGCCGCCTGGCTGGGCCGCATCGCCGCCCGCCGGGCAAGCCGGCTGCGCTCAGGCTGAACACCCGACCGACCGCTCCGGCCGCTCAGGGACAGGTGCAAGCCGTATAAGACTGAGCTGTGTGATCACGGACGTCAGGATTGTCCGCGTCCAAGTGCACGGCTGGTCTATGGCCGGTACATAGCCGGTAGATAACCGGCAGATAAAAGGTCCATCCGAGGTCGACGTCACGCTTATGCGGCGCGGTCACTGCATTGCCCTGCTGGGTTGCGGCATGCTCGCGAGCCATGATCGGCGTGACCGAGCCTTCGGTCATGCAGAGCCTGAGGCCCGCGCCCAGGAGAGCGGTCTGGCATGCTCACACAAGATCACGTGAACGCGCTTGGCTCGGCTCGTTGCCGTCAGCGGAGCAACTACTACGCGCCGCGGATCCCCCGCCCCTTCCAGGACTCTGAGCCGATCGACGTCACTAGCTAACAGTTAGGTCAACAAGGCCATCCTCGGCGGGCTTTGCGTCCTTCAGCGAACCGCCTCCGGCGGCCTGTCGGCAGGCCGGCGGGAGAAGGCCTGCTACGTCCAGGTAGATGGCCACAGTGCCGCCCACGCGTCGGCCAGGTGATCGCAACATCCAGGGCCTGACCGACAGATCGGCCACGCGCGCAGGCCGAGCTGGTCAGCAAGGTCCTGGCCGACTGCAAGCCCCAGGCGCACCACCGGAAGCTGACGCTGCACACAACCCTCAGCCCAGCGCCGGCGGCAGGCAGCCCTCGGCTGGCCGAACGCCTGGTTGCCAACCTCATCGACAACGCCCTGCGCCACAACCTGCCCGGCGGCCAGATCGACATCGCCACCATCACTACAGACTCCGGCGCCGTCCCGTCGGTAGCCAACACAGGTCCCCCAGTCCCGACCGCGGCGATGGACCGGATCTTCCAGCCATTCCAGCGCCTCGCGCCAGACCGCACCAGCCGCAGCGAAGGACTCGGCCTGGGCTTGTCCATCGTCCAGGCCATCGCCAACGCCCACCACGCCACCATCGCCGCCCGCGCGCAGCCACACGGCGGCTTGGTCATCGAAGTGACCTTCCCTCCTCCCCAGGCCAGCAGGCCCGTGCCGCACGCGCGCGCCAACCACGGCGCGAAAATCCCAGCCGCGCCGACACCCGCAAATGCAGCCGCGGCAGAACTGGCCGATCGGCACCTAGACGCCGCACCGATGAAATGACGCCGACAAGCCCATAGTCGGCGTTACACACGTTGCTGAGCCGAGCCAGCTGGCTGCTCACATGCGTTCGGGTCGGTCGGCTTCCGGCTGCCGGAGGGCGCGCTGTCTCTCGTCGCGGCCGTCGGCACGTTCCTGGTGCTGCAGGTGGGCCAGGAAGCCACGGCCGGATCCTTGGTTCCGCCGTATCTGTGGACCTCGGGTGCGCTGCCGCTGGCCATCCGCGACCAGGCCGGCCTGGCCGGGGTTGCCTTCGCCCGGATCAGGGCCGGCGCACGGCGACTCCGGGACCGCACCTGATCGACAGGGATGGCCGGTCCGCGCACGCCACCGGCGTGCCCGGCGGGCCTTAGGTCCCGGAAAACGGGACCATCGGCGCTAGGCCCTGATTAGTCAAGAAACTCTAATTAGAGCATGAGCACTAAAGCAGCTGAACGGGCGCCCGGGCCCAGCCGGGCGCGGATGGCCAAGTCCGGGCTGACCCGGCGCCGGATCCTGGACGCCGCACTGCGGCTATTCAACGAGCGGGGTACGGCAGCGGTCAGCACGAACCACATCGCCGCTGCGGCCGGGCTGAGCCCAGGCAACCTGTACTACCACTTTGCGGGCAAGCAGGAGATCATCCGCGCGCTGCACGACCGGTACGCCGGCGCGCACGAGGGGTTGTGGGACCCGGGCCTGGGCGGCCAGGCCAGCCTGGCCATGCTGCGGGCCAACTTGGCCCTCGCCATGGAGCTGACCTGGCAGTACCGGTTCCTCGAGCGAGAACTGCTGGCCCTGCTACGGGCTGACCCGCGGCTGGCCGCCAGCTACCGGGACGTGTACCAGCGCCGGCTCGGCCAGTGGGTCTGGTTCGGGGAGCAGCTGGCCGCCGACGGCACCCTGCAGCCACCCCGGCCGCCCGCCACGATCACTGACCTGGCCACCGCCATCTGGCTGCTCGCCGCGAGCTGGCTGCCGTTCCTGGAGATCACCGGAGACCCGCACGACCCGCAGCAGGTCGCCCGGGGCGGCGACCTCGTGCTGGCGGTCCTGGCGCCCTACCTGGCCGGGCCGCAGGCCGGCCAGGAGAAGGAGGAGCCATGAGCCTGCACATGGTCATCGGGGCCGGACCGGTCGGGTCCGCCACCGCGCTGTGGCTGGCAGCCGACGGCCAGCACGTGCGCATCATCACACGGTCCGGCACCGGACCGGACGCCGAGGGCATCGAGAAAGTCGCCGCCGACGCCGCCGACCCGGACCGGCTCAGCCGCCTCGCCGCAGGCGCCGCCGTCGTGTACAACTGCGCCAGCCCACCCTACGACCGGTGGCCGCAGGACTGGCCACCGCTGGCGGCCTCCGTGCTGGCCGCCGCCGAACAGGCCGGCGCCGTCCTGGTCACCATGAGCAACCTGTACGGCTACGGCCCGGTG
>JASHSZ010000443.1 GCA_030040815.1 Streptosporangiaceae bacterium | reverse complement strand
GGTTTCGGACAGGTCGGCGGCGACGTGGTACAGCTCCCAGACGTCCTCGTCGAACGGCGCGTTGGGGTTCTGGTCGTCATAGAGCGGCCCCACCGGATGGAACGTGACCGCCTTCCAGCCGCGGTGATAGATCGCCCGCGAGCCGAGCATCTCGAAGTACTGCGTCTCGTGCCGCTCCGCGGCGCCGGCCCCGGCGGCACCCAGCAGGTAACCGAAGCTGATCCCGTCGAGGGACGTCTGCGCCACGTCTCCCAGAACGGGGGGCTCCGCCACCCCGGTCAGCTCGAGCACGGTCGGGAGCACGTCGATCGCGTGCGCAAACTGGTGCCGGACGGCACCCGTCTCGACCACGCCCCGGGCTGCTCCGGCAGGCCAGGACAGGATGCACGGGTCCGCGATGCCGCCCTCGTGTACCTCGCGCTTCCACCGGCGGAACGGCGTGTTGCCCGCCATCGTCCAGCCCCACGGATAGTTGTTGTGAGTGAGCGGGCCGCCAATCTCGTCGATCCTGGCGGCCATCTCGTCCCGGCTCGCCGGGTCGAGGTTCTGCAGCCGCATGTCGTTGATGGACCCCTCGGCGCCGCCCTCGGCGCTGGCCCCGTTATCGGAGACGACGCACACGACGGTGTTATCGAGCTCGCCTCGGTCCCGCAGGAAATCCAGCACGCGGCCGAGCTGCTCGTCGGCGTGTGACAGGAACCCGGCGAAGCACTCCATGAAGCGCGCCGCCACTGCCTGGTCCCGCTGGCTCAGCGATTCCCACGCCGGGACCCAGGCCGGCCGCCTCGACAGCGCCGTGCCTGGCGGCAGCAGGCCAGTGGCGAGCTGCCGCTCGAAGACGGCCGACCGCCACGCGTCCCAGCCCAGGTCGAACTGGCCGCGGTAAGGCGTCAGCCAGCGCGGCGGCGGCTGATGCGGGGAGTGGCAGGCACCGGTGGCGAAGTACAGGAAGAACGGCCTGGCCGCGTCGACCGCCCGCAGGTCACCGAGAAACTCGATGGCCCGGTCTGCGAGGTCCTCGGTGAGGTGATAACCATCGGCGATCGAGCGCGGCGGCCGCACCGCGTGGTTGTCATGGAACAGCGCGGGGACGAACTGGTGCGTCTCCCCGCCGTGGAAGCCGTACCAGCGGTCGAAGCCGCGAGCCAGCGGCCAGGTCGAGCGGGACGCGGCCATGTTCGTCTCGTCCTCGGGGGACAGGTGCCACTTGCCGACCGCGTAACACGCGTATCCGGCGTCCTGCAGGATCTCCGACAGGTAGCCGTTCTCCCGTGGCGGCCTGCCCCAATAGCCGGGGAAGCCGATCGCGAGGTCCGCGACCCTGCCCATGCCACTGCGATGGTGGTTGCGCCCGGTCAGCAGGCAAACCCGGGTCGGCGAGCACAGCGCCGTGGTGTGGAAGTTTGCCAGCCGCACGCCGCCCGCCGCGAGGCCGTCGAGTACCGGCGTGGCGATGTCGGAGCCGTAGCAGCCCAGTTGGGCGTAGCCGACATCGTCCAACACCACGAGCAGCACATTGGGCGCGCCGTCCGGCGGCGCCGACACGGGCGGCCACCAGGGCTCCGAGTTCCGCCAGTCCGTCCCGATCCGGCCGCCAAAGTACGGTGCCACGTCCGGCTCTCCCTTCTGCCGGCTGGTCGCCGGACCCATCGGTCCATCATCATGGACCGATGGCGGATGATCTCGCCGCTGCGGGGGGTCCAGGGGAGTCGTCCCGAGCGGCCCGCACCGTGGCCAGGCGCACGGTCGGCGAACTGGTGCGCTACGCCCTCGGCATCGTCATCGGGATCGTCGTGCTGGTGCTGCTTGTTGGCAGGCGCGGCGAGCTGGTAGCCGCCACGCGGCAGATCGGCAACGCCAGCCCCGGCTGGGTGGCGGCGGCGATCGGCGCCGAGTCGCTGTCGCTGCTCGCCTACGCGCGGCTGCAGCAGCGCGTGCTTCGCCACGCGGGCGCGATGGTGCCGCTGCCCGGCCTGTTCCTTCTCTCGCTGGCCAACGACGCGGTCAACTGCACGGTGCCCGGCGAGCCCGCGGTGTCCAGCGCCTACCGGTACCGGTACTACCGGCGACGCGGGGCGAGCGCCGCGAGCGCTGGCTGGAGCATCTTCACGATCCTGATCGCGCAGGCTGTGGGCATGTCGGCGGTGCTCCTGGTCGGAGTCGTGGTGGCGCTGGTGGCGAGCGCGGTAGCCAGCGGCGCGGGCGCGAGTCCGGCGGGTGTCGGCGTCACCGCCCTCGGCCTGGTGGTAGTCGTGGCAGCAGGCGCGGTGCTGGTGCGCCGTGATCTGCTGCTGCGGCTGGCGAGCGGGGTGGCGGGCTGGCTGCAGCGGCGTGCGGGTCGGCGCCCCCGTGGGCTGCTCGCGCGGATCGAGGCGACGCTGGTCCGAATGCGGGACATTCCGCTGTCGCCGCGATCTACCCTCGGCGTCGTCGCCCTGGCCACTGCCACGTGGATCTTCGACTTCCTGTGCCTGGTGTGCAGCTTCGGCGCCGTCCACGCGGCGGTGCCGTGGCGCGGCGTGCTGCTGGCTTATGGCGCGGCGGTGGTTGCGGGCTCGCTGCCGATCGTGCCGGGCGGCCTCGGCATCGTGGAGGGCAGCCTGGCGGTTGTGCTCGTCGCCTACGGCGCGAGCCGCGTCCCCGCGGTCGCTGCCGTGCTCGCCTTCCGCATCGTGAACTACTGGCTCGCCATCGCGGTCGGCTGGGCCAGCGTCGGCCTGGTCGCGCTCCAGTGGCGGCGGCGGCCTGCTCAACAGGCCGCGATCGAGCCCGACGCCGCCAGTTGAAGAACGGTGGTGGGAAGGGAACGGGGTCGCTCGCCTCGCCGCAGAGCGCCCCCTCTCGGTCCGAGGGGGCCCAGCCGACGCCGCCGCCAGGAATGTCGTCAGCGCGTGGTCCGCCAGCAGCGGTCGGTGAGCGCCCCTGGCGGTCTGTAGGGGGGAACCGGGTTGCTGGCCAGTAGAGTGCTGTCAACCTCAGGGACCTGAAGGGAACGCGGATGACCCACGCCGCCGCCGCGTCTTGGCGGGAGCCGATCGCCGCCAAGGTGCCCGAGGTGACCTTCTTCTTCTGGGTGCTCAAGCTGCTGACAACCGCGGCCGGCGAGGCAACCTCCGACTACCTGGCGCTGCACGGCTACGCGCTGGCCGGCGTGGTCGAGGTCGCGATCTTCGTGATCGCGGCCGTGATCCAGTTCAGCACCCGGCGGTACATCGCGGCCGCGTACTGGTTCCTGGCGCTGGCGATCGCGATCTTCGGTACCGGTGCCGCCGATTTTATGCACCTGAAAATGGGCATCCCCTACGGCGGCACGACCACGATCTGGGCCGTGGTGCTCGCCGCGATCTTCTGGCTGTGGCACCGCAGCGAGCGCACGCTGTCGTTCCACAGCATCGTGACGCGACGCCGGGAGGTGTACTACTGGGCCACCGTCTACGCCACGTTCGCCCTGGGCACCGCGCTTGGCGACTTCACCGCGTCGGTCCTGCACTTCGGTTATCTGGGCTCGATCGTGCTGTTCGCGATCGTGATCACGATTCCGGCGGTGGCCTGGTCCCGGTTGGGCCTGAACTCGGTGCTGTGCTTCTGGTTCGCCTACGTGGTGACCAGACCCCTCGGGGCTTCCATCGCCGACTGGTTCTCCAAGCCGCGCCATATCTCCGGCCTGGACTACGGCGACGGCCCGGTCGCCGTCGTCCTCGTGCTGCTGCTCGCGGTGCTGGTGGTCTATACAGCGGCGGCGCGGTATGACATCCAGCAGCCGGCGACTGCCGGCGGGCTGCCCGACGGTCAGCCGGTGCGAACTGAGGGGCCTGCTACTTGACTGTGACGATAGCGTCACCGCGAGCCGGAGCAATCGTGCGACGGAGTTGCTCGCGCCCGCGGCTATTGACATCGTCACTGGCGACTTGCAAGGTTGCCTTCGTGCTCGGCCGCAGCGATCGGCGAGCCCGGTGACGCAAGGAAACTGGCATGGCTAACCCGACCTGGCAATATCCGCAGGCACCGTCGCCATACGGGATGGGGCCCGGCGCCAAGCCCGCGCTGCCCGATTCCATGCGGCGGGCCATCGGGCTCATGTGGGCCGGTGCTGGCCTGTCCGTCGTCTACTGCATCGTGAGCGGCGTGCTGACGAACGATCTGATCACGGCGCAGACCACCAACACAGCCACGTACCACGGTGCCTTTGTCGGCGGAGTGGTCTTCGAGGCAGTCATCCAGGTCGGCTTGTGGCTCTGGATGCTATGGAAGCTCCAGGCGGGCCGGTCGTGGGCGCGGGTATTGTCCACCGTCTTCTTCGCCTTCACGTGCCTGCAGTTCATCTTGGTACTGAGGTTCGGGCCAGCCGTCGCCAAGGTTCTGATAATCGTCTACTTTGGCGTCGCCATTACGGCGCTGATCATGCTGTACCAGCGCGATTCCTCCGCGTTCTTCGCCGCCGCGAAAATGGCCACTAACCCGATTGGCGCCGGCTACCCGCAGGTCGGCTACGGCCAGCAGGGCTATGGCCAGCAGGGCTGGGGCCAGCCTCCGCAGCAGTACGGCCAGCCTCCGCAGCAGTACGGCCAGCCTCCGCAGCAGTACGGCCAGCCTCCCCAGCAGGGCTGGGGCCAGCCTCCGCAGCAGTACGGCCAGCCTCCGCAGCAGGGCTGGGGCCAGCCTCCCGAGCAAGCCGGCGAACCGCCGCAGCCGGGCGGACAGTCACCGCCGCCGTAACGACGAGCTGGTGCGGTGCCGGAGGCTTCCACGGCGCCCCAAGTCTGAGCGGAGTAGCCGAAAGGGCCACCGCTGGCTGGACGTCGGGCGCGTCTTCCGTCGGCGCGGCCGATGGCTCGTCGGCCGCCGCGAACACGTGGCAATGCTCCCGGTTCTGGCGCAGCCCGACGCTCTCGCCGCGGCGCCGCAGGACGGCTCGCTGGCGCGCCGATCGGCTAGCCCGCCGAGCCTGACTCGCTCCGGAAGGCGACGGTAAGGTGACCGGCAGGCGAATCGGTCATTACGTTCTGGCAATAACTGT
>JASHSZ010000051.1 GCA_030040815.1 Streptosporangiaceae bacterium | reverse complement strand
GCGATGAGCGTGGCCAGCACCGCGGGGATCAGCCAGCCGACTGATGGAATGGTCGTTCCGGCCGCGCCCGCGCCACTCGCCGCCACGAACAACCCGAGGCCGAGCGGGACACCGAGGATCGTGCCGGGGATAGCCGGCAGCAGCTGAGCCACCGCTATTGCGCCGGTGAGCTGCGACCGTGTTGCGCCGAGCGCACGAGCCAGCGCCGCGGCGCCCTGACTTGGCCGGTAGCGCAGGTCCCGGCCGACGAGCCGACCTACCAGCAGCATCTTGCCCACGCCTCAGCCCTCCGCTGCTAGCACGTCGGTGGGCCGCCGCGGGTGCGCGCGGCCCGTTCTCGCTCGCGACCCGGGCAGTTCGATCCCGCCGTGGTTGTCCGGCACGGCCCCCGCCAGTGCCGGCCCGTCGGCAGGTGGTGCAGGGCGCGGGTCACGTGCCGGGCAACGAGCAACCGCCGTCCCATGTCAGCGGTCCAGGTTCAAGAGGGCGCCGAGCTGACCGCTGGTGCCACCGGTCAGCCTCGTCTCGTCGATGAACGCGCCGTCCCGCATGGCGATCAGCCGGTCGGCGGTCGCGGCGATGCGCGAGTCGTGGGTGACGATGACGAGCGTCTGACCGGCCTCGTGGAGGGACTCGAAGAGCCGGAGCACATCGAGGGTGGACTCGCTGTCCAGGTTGCCGGTCGGCTCGTCCGCGAGCACCACCTGCGGCCGGTTGGCCAGCGCGCGGGCGATGGCGACGCGCTGCCGCTGCCCGCCCGACAGCTGTGAGGGCAGATGCCGGGCCCGGTCGGCCAGGCCCACCTGCTCCAGCAGCTCAGCTGCCCGGCGGCGAGCCGAGCGCGGCGACCGGCCGGCCAGTAGCACGGGCAGCTCCACGTTCTCAGTCGCGGTCAGCTCGTCCATGAGGTGGAACGCCTGGAACACGAAGCCGACGCCGTCGCGTCGCAGCGCCGCCATGTCGCGCTCACTCATCCGATCGATGCGCCGGCCAGCCAGCCACAGCTCGCCCGCGGTAGCTCGGTCGAGCCCGCCGAGCAAGTGCAGGAGCGTCGACTTGCCGCATCCGCTCGGTCCCATCACGGCCAGGGTCTCGCCCGACGCGACATCCAGGTCGACCCTGTCGACGGCGCGGACCAGGCTTTCCTCCTTGCCGTACTCCTTGCGCAGCCCGCGGGCTCGCACCATTGACTCAGCGCCTGAGTTCATGGCCTGACCTTCCTGCCAGTCCAGCTCCGTTCGCATGCCTCCAGCCAGCGCAGATCGGCCTGCAGGCGCAGCACCACGCCCTCGAGAAGAAGGGCCGGCTCCGACCCGTCCGGCTCGGCCATGCCGGCGCGCTGCGCGTCACGCAACCGACGTAGCAGCTCCCGGCGCTGCGCGTCGATGATCGCAATGGGATCCGCAAGCCCCGCGGCCGCGGCCGCCAGCAGCTTCAGGTGAAACTCAGCCAGATCCGGTTTCGGCCAGCTGACTTCGGCCAGCCACTCGGCGACGCGCTGCTGTCCCTGCGCGGTGAGCGCGTAGGTCTTGCGGTCCGGCCGGTCTGGCATCCCGGCGGCGCGCTCGCTGATAACCTGACCCGCCTTCTCCAGCCGGGTCAGCGTGACGTACACCTGGCCGTCGTTCATGGCGTCACCGAGCGGGCCGAGCGCCTGGCGTAGCCGGACACGGAGCTGATATCCGTGTGACGGCTCCTTGGCCAGGAGCGCAAGCACGACTTCCTGCTGCATGGGCCGTTCCTTCCTCCAATAACGGTTAGAGGATAACGGTTATCCAAGCTTCGTCAAGCCGTTTCAGCCCGTGCCTGGCCACATTGTCAGGGAATCTCGACGAGCACCTTGCCGACCGCACCCAGTTCCACCGCGTTGTGCGCGGAGGCCACCTGCTCGAGCGGGAACCTAGTCACCGGTAGCTCGGTCAGCGCGCCCGCAGCAGCGGCCCGGCTGATGTCGGTGACAGCCTGGTCGATCGCCTCGGCTGGGATGCTGTACAGCAGGATGAAGCGGATCGTGACGTTGGCGTTCATGCATCGGCGCACCGGCAGCACCGGGTCGGTCGCCTCGGCCGCATAGTCGACAATGTAGGTCTGCGGCCCGGACAGGGCGAGGTCGAGGTCCAGGTTGGTGCCAATCGCCAGTTCCACGATCCGGTCCATCTGCGGGGCGAACGCGCGCAACTCGTCGGCAGCGTCGGCGTCCCGGTAGTTCACCACCAGGTCGGCACCGGCCTTCCGCGCGAGCTCAGCCTTCGCGCGGCCGCTGACCGTGGTGGCGACCCTCGCGCCGAAGAACTTGGCCAGCTCGATCGCATAGTGTCCGACCGCGCCGGCTCCGCCCGCCACGAGCACGTTCTTGCCCTCGACCGGTCCGTCCGCGAACAGCGCCCGGTGGGCGGTCATGGCGGGCACGCCGAGGCTGGCACCAAGCTCTGCTGAGGCGCCGTCCGGCAATGGCACAGCCTGGCGAGCGGGCAGCACGGACCACTGCGCCGCGGTCCCCCACCGATTCCCCGCTGCTGCCAGCCAAGTCCAGACCCGCTGGCCCATTCGCCCACCATCCACGTCGGCGCCGACCGCATCGATGACGCCGACACCGTCGTGATGGGGTACCTGGAAGCCGTCGATCGGCCGCGGCGTCGCACCGCTGCGCGACTTCCAGTCCGTCGGGTTCACCCCGGAGAGCTGCATCCGGACACGGACCTCGCCGGGTCCCGGCTCCGGCCGAGCGACCTCCTCGACCCGGAGTGATTCGGCCGCCGGGCCGTATTCGCGGTACAGCGCTGCTTTCATCGGGCCCGCCTCTCCGCTGGCCGGTTCCCGGTCAGCGCACGCCGGTTATCTTGTCGATCTCCGTCAGCTCGCCAGGCTCCGGCACCCACTCACCCGCCGCCGCGTTGGCGCGCACCTGCTCGGCAGCGGTTGCGCCGGCGATGACCGACGTGCAGCCCGGCAGCGCGGCCAGGCCACCGATCGCGACTTCCAGCATGGTCCGGCCGTGCTGATGCGACCAGTCCGCCAGGGCCTCGATCTTGTCGAGCTTGGCCTCGGTGATGTAATCCGGCCGACCGGCGAGCCGGGTGCCCTGCCCCGGCGCAACCCCACGCCGTACCTTGCCTGTGAGCAGGCCGTTGGCCAGCGGGTAATACGGCAGCACGCCAAGGCCGAACTGCCGGGCGGCCGGGACGATGTCGTGCTCGGCGCCGCGCTCGAGGAGTGACCAGTGATTTTGGGCCGAGATGAACGGGACCGCACCGATCTCGCGGGCGGCCGCCGCGGCGGTCGCGATCTGCACGGCGGAGAAGTTGGAGTGACCGATGTACCGGACCAGGCCGGCGCGTACCAGTTCGGTGAGGGCGGAAATCGTCTCCTCGATGGGCGTCACCAGGTCGGGAACGTGCATCTGATACAGATCGATGTAGTCCGTGCGGAGGCGGCGCAGCGACTGCTCGACCGCGCGCCTGATGTACGCGCGCCCGCCCCTGGCGCCGGCGGCCGGGCCGTAGCCCATGTCGCCGACGCCACCGAACTTGGTCGCGAGCACCACCTGGTCGCGACGGCCGGCCAGCGCCGCGCCGAGGTACTCCTCCGACCGGCCCGCGCCGCCATACAACTCCGCCGTATCCAGCAGCGTGACGCCAGCCTCGATCGCCGCGTCGACAACTGCACGGGTCTGGTCGGCGTCCAGCCGCCGGCCGAAGTTATTGCAGCCGAGTCCGACAACCGACACCGTCAGTCCCGAGTTGCCCAGTGGCCGGTATCGCATGCACCCAGCTCTCCCGTGAGTGGCGTGGACTATATGTCCAACTGTCCCGGTGGAGATCCTATTGGGATGGGCGTTTCATCTCTGGGCCCACCCGTCGCCTAGCCGCCAGCCGCAGACCCGGCCCGCGGCGGCGTCTGCGGTAGCATCTGCGACCACGGCGTAGTCGACATGCTCCATACGGGAAGGTGGCTGCCGATGCCCGGGGCTACGCAAGCCGATGGCGCTCGCACGGCCGGCGGGAGCGCGCCAACCGTGCTGCGCGTTCTGCTCGGCACCCAGTTACGTCGGCTCCGGGAGTCGCGCGGTATCTCGGCCGCGGCAGCGGCCACGGCCATCCGCGGTTCCAAATCCAAGATCAGCCGGATAGAGCTCGGCCGCATCGCGGTCCGCGAGGTCGACGTCGCCGACCTTCTTAACCTGTACGGGATCACGAGCGCAGCGGAGCGAGAACCGCTCCTGGCGCTCGCCGGGCAGGCCAACCAGCAGGGCTGGTGGCACCACTACCAGGACTTATTGCCGAGCTGGTTCCAGTTCTACCTAGGGCTCGAGGAATCGGCCGAGTTCATCCGCAGCTACGACACCCAGTTCGTGCCGGGGCTGCTGCAGACCGACGAGTACTCCCGCGCGGTCCATGAACTGGGCGCGTACCCGCGCGAGGACACCGTTCGGAGAGTCCTGCTCCGCAAGGAGCGGCAGCAGCGGTTCGCCTCGGCCGCCCTTCGGCTGTGGGCGGTGATCGACGAGATCGCGCTGCGGCGACCCGTCGGCACGACTGACACCATGCGTCGGCAGCTCCTGCACTTGCTGGCGGCAGCCGACCAGCCGCGTATCACGATCCAGATAACCCCGTTCAGTACCGGCGCATCGCACGCGGCACTCGGCAGCTTCAGCATCCTGAGCTTTGCCGCCAACGACCTGCCTGACGTGGTCTATGTCGAGCAGCTCACGAGCGCGCTGTACCTGGACAAGCGGGCGGACGTCGACCGTTACGTGCAGGCAATGGATCTCATCGCGACGTCCAGCACCTCGCCTGACCAGACCCGGGAGTTCCTGCGCACGGCGATCGCGGAGATGGCGGGAGACGAGGCTTGTGCCCGTTAACGCCGGGGTAGGTCGAATTCGCCGGCCTTGACGCCCGAGACGAACGCGGCCCACTCGTCGCTGTCGAAGATGTGCGCGGGCTTGGCGGTGTCCTTAGAGTCCCGGACTGCGACCATGCCGCCGGGCAGATGCGCGACCTGGACGCACGCCGAGTTGCTGCAGGCGCGGCTGGTGAGCCACGAGGCCTGAGCGATGTCATAGTCCGGCATTCAGACTGTTCCCTTCAGCTGGATCTTTCGGAAATGGACCGGATGAGACGCGCGGACTCGGCGGGTGAAAGAGCGCTTGCCCGGAGCAAGTCGAACGCTTCGGACTGAGCCCGCACTTCGCGATCGCGCTCTTCGAGGTAAGCCTGTCCCGTAACACCCTCGGTATAAACCACGTCCGGATCCAGGCGCTCAGGAAACTTGATGATCGTGAACGAGCCGCCCAGCCCCGGATGCAGGCCGCTGCCGAAGCCGAGCACCTGGAGCGTCACGTTCGGCCAGTGAGACGCCTCGTAGAGGTGCTCAAGCTGCTCGCGCATGATCAGGGACGGGCCGGCCATGCGCCGTAGCACGGCCTCGTCGAGGATGAGCCAGAGGTCCAGCGGCTTCTGGCGGCGCAGCACGTCCTGCCGCTGCATCCGCAGCCGGACGAGGCGCTCGATCTCCTCGGCGGTCTGCCTCCTGCGCACCGTCGACATGACGGAGCGCGCGTAGTCCTCGGTCTGCAGCAGCCCGTGCACGACCTGGGCCTCGAAGACGCGCAGCGAGGCGGCCTCGGCCTCGAGCCCCACCCAGATGCCGAATCCGGTGGGCAGTACCCCGTCCCAGACGGCCCACCAGCCCCTGCGGTGTCCATCCCGGGCCATTTCCAGCAGCACCTGGCGCTGACCAGGATCATAGACGCCGTACAGCTCCAGCAGCGCGTTCAGGTGGTCAGTCCTGGTCGGCGCCTTGCCCGTCTCGATTCGCGACAGCGTCGACGGAGCCACGCCAAGCTGGACCGCCACCTCTTCGAGCTCGATCGAGTGTGACTCGCGCAGTCGTCGTAATTCGCTGCCCAGACGGCGGCGGCGAACCGTCGGCCCCACTGCCACTGTCTCCTGCCCCCTACGCCGGACAGCAACGGACTAAAAGCCGCACTTGCCCTCAGAATGGCTGATTGCTATGCGTGCACAGCTGATTACAATACACGACCAGCCCGCGATGCCACGGGATTTCGCCGCAGTGCCGCGTGCGCGATGGCGGCCTGGTGCTGGCTGGCACTGGCCTTGGCCGACGGCAGCAGCGAGACAGGTGCCTGATCAGCGCGTACGACGGCCGGGGGGTCGCCGGGGGGTATCCGCCCGGCCGCCGTGCCGGTCACGCAGCCGCATGGAAATGTGCACCGGCGTCCCCGCGAAGCCAAACTCCTCCCGCAGCTTGCGCTCGACGAAGCGACGGTAACCTGCCTGCAGGAAGCCGCTGGTGAAGAGCACAAAGTGGGGCGGCTTCGTGCCCGCCTGCGTCGCGAAAATGATCTTCGGCTGCTTGCCGCCGCGGACCGGAGGCGGCGTAGCGGCCACGAGCGCCGCAAGCCACGCGTTGAGCCGGCCAGTGGGGACTCGCGTCTCCCAGTTGTGCAGCGCTCGGTCAAGCGCTGGCACGAGCCGGTCGACATGCCAGCCGGTCCTGGCGGAGAGGTTGATCCGCGGCGCCCACCGCGCGTTGTGCAGCTGACGATCGATCTCACGGTCCAGCGACTCGCGGCGGTAGTCGTCGACGAGGTCCCACTTGTTGTAGGCGATGACGAGCGCCCGGCCTGCCTCGATCACCATCGAGATGATCCGCAGGTCCTGCTCGGCGAGCGGCTCGCTGGCGTCCACGATCACGACGGCCACCTCGGCGCGCTCCAGCGCGCGCTCAGTGCGCAGCGCCGCGAAGAAGTCGGCCCCCTGGGACTGCTGGACTCGGCGCCTGATGCCAGCGGTGTCCACGAACCGCCAGGTTTTGCCGCCGAGGTCGACCACTTCGTCGACGGGGTCTCTGGTCGTCCCGGCCACCGGGTCGACGAGCACGCGCTCGGTGCCGGCCAGCTTGTTAAGCAGGCTCGACTTGCCGACGTTGGGCCGGCCGACCAGGGCGATCCGGCGCGGGCCGGCCGCAGCCTCATCCGCCTCGGCCGGCGCCTCAGGCAGTGCACTCAGCACCACATCAAGCAGGTCGCCGCTGCCACGGCCGTGCAGCGCGCTGACCGGGATCGGCTCCCCGAGGCCGAGCGACCATAGCGCGTGGATGGCCGGCTCCCCCGGCGCGTCGTCCACCTTGTTGGCAGCCACCACCACCGGCTTGCCCGACCGGCGCAGCACCGCGGCCAC
>JASHSZ010000442.1 GCA_030040815.1 Streptosporangiaceae bacterium | reverse complement strand
GTGCTCAGGTTCGTGCCGCCGATCGCGGCGCTCGCGATCGCTGACGTCGACTTCGACGGCGATCCGCGGGCCAGGGAGCGGCCGGTGGCCGAGCTGCTGGCCGGGCTGCGGCAGGCCGGCGTCGAGATCAGCGACGGCGGCCGGGGTGCGCTGCCGTTCGTGGTGCACGGCCGCGGCCGGGTCCCCGGCGGCGCCGTCACGCTGGACGCCTCGTCGTCGTCCCAGCTGGTTTCCGGGCTCATGCTCGCCGCGCCGCGGTACGCCCGCGGCCTGCAGATCCGCCACCAGGGCGCGCGCGTCCCGTCGGCGCAGCACATCGCCATGACCGCGGCCATGCTGACCGAGGCGGGCGCCGACGTCGAGGTCACCTCCACCCGGTCCGAGGACGGCGTACCCGACGGCTGGCGGATCCGGCCCGGCCGACTGGCTATCGGCACCGTTACGATCGAGCCGGACGTGTCGAACGCAGCCCCGTTCCTCGCTGCCGCGCTGGTGACGGGCGGGCACCTGCTGCTCCGCGGCTGGCCGTCCGCCAGCCTCCAGCCGACCCGGCAAATCGTCGACCTGCTCGGTCAGCTGGGCGCCTCGTGCTGGCAGGACGCAGATGGCCTGCACGTCGAGGGCAGCGGCAAGATCAGCGGGATCGTCGCCAACCTGCGAGACATCAACGAGCTCGCGCCGGTCCTGACGGCCGTCGCTGCGCTGGCCGACTCGCCGTCGGAGCTCACCGGGATCGGGCACATGCGGTTCCACGAGACCGACCGGCTGGCCGCGCTCGCCGCTGAGATCGGCGCCCTCGGCGGCGACGTGACCGAACTGCCGGACGGGCTCGCGGTGCGGCCCCGGCCGCTGCGCGCCGGAGCCGTGCCGTTCGACAGCCACGACGACCACCGGCTCGTCATGGCCGCAGCCGTGCTCGGGCTGGTCGTGCCGGGGCTGGTGGTCCGTAACGCCGAAACCGTCGGCAAGACGTTCCCCGAGTTCCACAGCCGGTGGCTGCAGATGCTGGGGCAGGCACCCTGAGTCGGGTCGCCAGCCACGCACGGCTGGACGAGGACGATGTGCGGATCAGGCCGGGCAGGGGTTCCCGGCCCCGCACCAGGCGGCGTCCGGCGCACGAGGACGCCGTCGACGCCTTTGTGACGGGCGTGGACCGCGGCCGGTATCGCTGCTGGCTGGGCGACCGGACGGTGACCGCGATGAAAGCCAGAGAGCTCGGCAGGCGCGGCGTCGTCGTCGGGGACCGGGTACGTCTCGCCGGCGACATCTCCGGCCAGCCCGGCACGCTCGCGCGGGTGGTGCGGGTGCAGCCGCGCACATCGGTGCTGCGGCGTTCCGCCGAGGACGACGACCCGACCGAGCGGATCATCGTCGCGAACGCCGACCAGCTGGTGATCGTTACCGCGTTGGCCAACCCGCCGCCGCGGCCACGCCTCATCGACAGGTTCCTGGTGGCCGCCTTCGACGCGGGTCTCGAGCCGCTGCTGTGCCTGACTAAGGCCGACCTGGCCTCGCCCGAGGAACTGCTTGCCGCCTACGAGCCACTCGGCATCCGTGCGATCGCGCTGAGCCGGCCGTTCCACGGCCAGCTCGACCAGCTTCGCGCGCTGCTCGCCGGGCGAATCAGCGTCCTGGTCGGGCACTCCGGGGTAGGCAAGTCGACACTCGTGAACGCCCTGCTGCCAGCTGCCGCTCGCGCGGTCGGAGAAGTCAGCCCGGTCACCGGGCGCGGTCGCCACACGTCCTCGTCGGCGGTGGCACTGCCGCTGCCGCCATGGCCGGTCGGCGCCGGCTCCGACGCCTCGCAACCTGGCGAGCTGGTCCCGCCCGGGTCGTCCGACCGTGTGCCTGCTGTGACCGTGCACGACACCACCACTGGCAGCGGCTGGATCATCGACACGCCGGGCCTGCGCAGCTTCGGGCTCGGCCACGTCGCCGCCGACCGGGTCGTCTCGGCTTTTCCCGAGTTCGCTGACGCCATCGCGCAGTGCCCGCCGGCGTGCAGCCACCTGGCGGCAGGCTGCGCCCTGGACGAGTGGACGGCCGAGCACGGCGGCCCCGCCGCGGCGGCGCGGCTGGACTCCCTGCGCCGGCTGCTGCGCAGCCGCGAGGGCCCGGATCGGGCCGAGCCAGACGAGCCCGGCCCAGCCGGGCTGGACGAGTAGCGGGTGCCGGACACCCGCCGCGCCGAAAATAGCCCGGCGATGGCCTGACGGCGCGGTACGCGCTAGCGTTCCCGGCATGGCGGGTTTTGCTGGCGATCTTGGTTTCGCGCACGTCCTGGCGGACGCGGCAGACGACATCACGATGCGCCGGTTCAAGTCCCAGGACCTGCGCGTTCAGGCCAAGCCAGACCTGACCCCCGTCAGCGACGCGGACCTGGCGGTCGAGGAGTCGCTGCGGAACGTGCTCAGCCGCGCCCGGCCGCGAGACGCCATGCTCGGCGAGGAGTCCGGGCACACCGGATCAAGCCAGCGTTGCTGGATCATCGACCCGATCGACGGCACAAAAAACTTCGTCCGCGGCGTGCCAGTGTGGGCAACGCTCATCGGGCTGATGGACGAGGACGAGGTCATCGTCGGCGTCGTCAGCGCCCCGGCACTGGGTCGCCGTTGGTGGGCGGCCCGAGACAGCGGTGCCTGGACCGGCAAGAGCCTGACCAAGGCGACCGCGTGCCGGGTCTCGGATGTTTCCAGTCTCTCCGACGCCTCGCTGTCGTACTCGGGCCTGTCCACCTGGGAGGCGGGCGGAAGGCTGAACGAGTTCGTCGGACTGGTGCGAAAGGTCTGGCGGACCCGAGCCTATGGGGATTTCTGGTCACATGTCCTCGTTGCGGAGGGTGCCGTCGACGTCTCTGCGGAGATGGACGTCAGCTTGTGGGACCTCGCCGCGTTGCAAATCATTGTCGAGGAAGCCGGCGGCGCGTTTACCGATCTCGCTGGCCGGCCCAGGCCAGACGGGGGTAGCGCGCTGTGCACGAACGGATTGCTCCACACAGAGGTGCTCAGCCTCCTCGCCGTGAGCGTTTCGGGGTTGCCCTGACGCCTAGTCAGGCGGATGCTGGACAGCACGGCAGTCACAAGCGCACAAGCCTGGCACTTGTGCATCAGCGCTCACACACCGGAGTGTCGCGTCGGCCGGGTGTGTGCTGCCGTCTCGCTCGGACACGCCTTGGCACCCCGCGAGAGGAGCGATGGGGCATGAACGTACGGGAAGGGATGACCAGGAACGTCCTCAGCGTTGGGCCCGCGCACACCCTGCGCGAGGCAGCACGGCTGATGTCCGGCCAGCGCGTCGGTGCCGCCGTGGTGGTCGACCACTCGCATCCGGCGGTCGGGATCCTGACAGAACGTGACATCCTGGACTCAGTCGGAGCGGGCCAGGATCCGGATCACGAGCTGGTCGCTGATCACCGGACAGCGGACGTGGTGTTCGCCTCGCCCGACTGGACGCTGGAGCAGGCCGCAAGCGCAATGTCTAAGGGCAACTTCCGGCACCTCGTCATCATCGACGAGGACGAGGTCGCGGGCTTGTTGTCGATGCGCGACATCGTGCGATGCTGGATTGGCAGCCCGGTTCCGGTGTCGCCCGGCCGCTGAGTGCACTCCGATCCCAGGCCACAGGTGAGGTGAGCCCGCGATGCGATTAGTCGATGCCGTCGCGCTGGTGACCGGTGCTTCCTCCGGCATCGGCGCAGCCACGGCCGTCCGGCTCGCGGCGGCCGGAGCCAGGCTCATCGTCACCGGCCGCGACGAGGAGCGACTGCGTGCCATCGCGGCCCGCACCCGCGGCATACCGCTGCCCGCCGACCTGGCCGAGCCAGGCGGCCCGGAGCTGCTGGTCGAGAAGGCGCTCGCCGCCGAGAGCCGGGTCGACCTGCTGGTCTGCAACGCAGGCGCCGGCTGGGCCGGGCCGATCGGCGAGCTGTCCGGCGCCAAGGCCAGCGAGCTGGTCAGCCTGAATCTGCTGGCGCCGGTGCAGCTGGCCAGGCTGCTCGCGCCCGGAATGGCTGAGCGCGGCAGCGGCAGGCTGGTGTTCGTCTCCTCTATCGCCGGCGCCACCGGCGTCCGCAACGAGGCGGTCTACGCGGCCACCAAGGCCGGGCTGAACTACCTGGCCGAGAGCCTCACCTACGAGCTGGCCGGCACCGGCGTCGGCATCTCGCTCGTGCTGCCGGGCGTGGTGGATACGCCGTTCTTCGGTCGTCGCGGCCGGCCCTACGACCGCCGCAGGCCGGTGCCGATCCCGGCCGAGCGGGTGGCCCGGGCCATCACCCGGGCTGCCGCGCGCGACCTCGACGTCGTCTATGTACCGGGCTGGCTGCGCTTCCCAGCGTGGCTGCACGGCGTCGCACCGCGCACTTTCCGCCGCATGGCGGCCCGGTTCAGCTGACGCTTTACCAGGCAACGACGCCGCTGGACCCGCGCTGCTGCCTGGGCCGATGACGCTAGAACCCCGCGGTGCGGCCTGGGCAGGCGACCTCGGACACCCGCCGACTAGCTGTTTGCCAGCGCCGCTACCGTCTCGGCGAGCCGCATGGAGTACCCGTACTCGTTGTCGTACCAGGCCGCGACGGTCACGAGGTCACCCTCGCTCACCGAGGTCAGCGGCAAGTCGACGATCGACGAGTGCGAGTCGCCGACGATCCGGGCCGACGCCCACTCGTCGTGCAACACGCCGAGGATCCCCGCGAGCGAGCCGCTCTGTGACGCGGCGACGAACGCGTCGTTCAGTTCGGCCGCCGAGATCTCCGCATTGACCCTGACGTTCAGCTCGACGATGCTGCCGGTCCGGACCGGTACCCGGTAGGCCTTGCCCGTCACCTGCAGGTCCGGCCAGATGAACTTCAGCGCCTTGGCCGCCCCCGACGAGGACGGGATGATGTTCTCGGTCGCTGCCCAGGAGTCACGGCGTTCCTTCATCGGCTGGTCGGTCAGCGATTGGGTGTTGGTGTAGGCGTGCACGGTGGTGAAGAAGCCGTCCCTGATGCCCACCACGTCACGCAGCACCTTGATCACCGGCGCGAGCGCGTTGGTGGTGCAGCTCGCCATGCTCACGATGTGGTGCCGAGCCGGGTCGTAGGAGTCCATGTTGATGCCCGGCAGGAGCACGGCATCACAGTCGGCCAGCGTCTTGCTCGGGGCGCTGACCAGGACGCGCCGCGCGCCCGCGTCCAGGTGCGCCTGCGCTCCGGCGCGGGTGGTCGCGCGTCCGGTGCAGTCGAGCACCAGATCGACGCCGAGAGCCTTCCAGTCGGGCGCGCCGTTCCGGGCGTCAATCCAGGTGATGGCCGCGTCGCCGATAACCAGCCCGTCGGTCTCGACGCGCACCGGGTCCCGCCAGCGCCCGTAGTTGCTGTCGAACTCGAACAGCGGGGCCATCGATTCCGCGGCGGCGATGTCGACGATGACTGACGGCGTGAACAGCTTGCTACTCAGGCCAGCCTTCACCGTAGATCGTCCGATCCGCCCGAAACCAACGACCGCAATCTTGGACATCTGGCTCCCCTTCCCCGCTTTGGTCGTGTGGTCTTATCGTATCGAGCGGCCGCAGGCCCCTCGTCGACTGCTCAGGCCCGCCGATAGCGGATCACCGCCACCGGCGCGAGGGCCGCAACCAGGAGCGCAGACCAGGCCAGAGCCAGGCCGACGTCGCTGGTCGAGCCCGTCAGGAGCGCGCGCACCGCGTCAACCATCGGTGTGATCGGCTGATACTTCGCGAACGGCTGCAGCCAGCCGGGCATTGTGGTGGCCGGCACATAGGCGCTGGAGACGAACGCGAAGACGAACGCGATGAGCGACATCCCCTGGGCTGCCTGCGCGGTCGGGGCGTACAGGCCCAGCACGAGGAACACCACGGTGAACACGACCGCGTATGCCACGCACAGGCCAAGCGCGGCCAGGCCGTCCTGCCAGCTGCCGGGCAGGCGGAACCCGAAGAGGAAGCCGAACGCCGCGGTGCTTACGATCGCCCAGACATTGGTGGCCGAGTCGGCAATCGTGCGCCCGAGCACGATTGCGTAGCGTGACACTGGCAG